>JBJXDS010000338.1:0-3935 GCA_046154525.1 Bacteroidia bacterium | reverse complement strand
ATAATTAAAACCTTATAAAAGGAAAACCTTAGTAGAAAAATTTAATCAGCCTTTTGACCTTATTAGCTTATTCATAAAAGCCTTTATTTTAATACGCTAATAAGGTTTTATTTCACTGGATATTTTTCTACTAAGGTATCTATCCGGTTTTTAGATTTGACAACTTTTTAAAAGTTGTTACATCTTTCCAATAAAAAAGGGAGCCAATAGCTCCCTTTTTCAATATTGTTTTTTAAAAAATACTAGTAAGTGGTGTATTTATTATACCTGGCACTGTAGTCTTTCATAAAATCAGTTTTATTGCTGTAGGCACGGCTGTAGTCTTCGCCTGTCATTTTATACATGGCTAAGGCCTCAATAGATTTATCAAACTCTTTTGTCCAAATACAAGCTTCGGCAATATTAAGATAAGTTGCGGCAGCTATATCCGTAGTGATTCGTCCTTCCTTATTTGATTTATCATATTCTTTCAAGGCTGTTTCCCAAATTACAATAGCTTCTTTTAGTTTTACCGCCATTTCAGCTTGTTTGCCAGGCATGTTGCAATAAATAAAAGCCATTTTTACTTTTTCAAACGCTTCATGATATTCAGGATACGTTTGTTTTTTATCTTTCACATCATAAAAACCACGCTCATCTTTCAATATATTAAATCCATACATCTTTTTTAAATAGGCATTCAAATTTTTGATAGCCTGGTTTTTTGCATCGGTTTCTAATCCTTTTAATGTAGAAAGGTAAGTACTTCCCAAACCTGTGGTAGCGGTATAAGTTGTAGAAGTATTATTTCCTGGTAAGTCACCTTGAAAAACTAACTCGCCTTTGTCGTTAGTAGCCGTTAAAACTACTTTTAAAGGATAATAGGTAATCTTGGTTTGTGTTGCGTCTAATGAAAAACTCATTTCAAAAAACATAACATTTATGTTTCCTTTGGCACCTGTAGTTTTTGTGTATCCGGGAATATTAATTGACCCTTTTATGCCTTCTTCAGGAAACAAAGTAGGAATAAAGGCTTGATTTGAAAAATTGCCTGAAGGTTTGGTTTCACCCAAAAGTGCTTTACGAGCCATCTTTTCACCTAATGATTTTTTTTCATATTCTTCTTTTTCTTTAGCCGCAGCGTCTTTATTTGCCTGCACTTCGGCAAGAGCCGCTTCAACTTTGGCTGCATAATCATACTGTATAGTAATATCAAACTTTTTTTCTTTTGAAATAATTTCAAGGGGTAGCATTTCTACTTCAAAATCAATTTTGGTTTTGTCAGTTTTTTGTGCAGATGCGCTAATAACTGTCAAAAGGATTAACAGGGAGGTTAGAATTTTTTTCATTTTTTCATTTTTTTTTTAAGATTTTTAAATTGAGGTGCAATAGTAATCATATTATACTAATTAAGTATAAGTGAATTATCATTTTTTTAGCGATCTTTTCATTTTTTTAATGTAAAGTTTCATCACCAGGTTAAATTTTATATTGGCAACAAAAGTGCGACACATAATTGTTAAATTATTTTAATGAAAGTACCATTGACAAAACCAATGCGAAAAGTTCAGTATGTTTGATGAAAATTTGAAGAGCCCAAACATGAACCTTATTTCCAGGATTTTTTGTGCATCATTAATTATGATTTCAGTTTTTGCGGAAGCTCAAAAGGAAGGGAATAACTGGTATTTTGGTACCAATGCAGGGATAACATTTAATGCCGGAGCACCAACAGCAATTACCAACGGGCAAATAGCAACTAATGACGGATGTGCAGCTATCAGCACCTCCAAAGGAAGGATACTTTTTTATACTGATGGAGTTACAGTTTGGGACAGCACACATTCCATTACACCCAATGGTACTGGATTATTAGGCCATCGATCTTCCACCCAATCAGGAGTTATAGTTCCCCGACCTGAAACCCCAGGGCAATATTTTATTTTTACAGTGGATTATGAAGCCAACAGCAATGGTTTGCGCTATTCCGAATTTGATATGAAACTTAATGGGGGCAAAGGAGATTTGGTAGCAACACGAAAAAATATAAAACTTTTGTCACCCACTTGTGAGAAGGTGACCTCGGTAAAACATATTGGGGAGGTAAACTTTTGGGTATTGACCCATAAATTTAATTCAGATAGTATTTATGCTTATTTGGTAACTTCCAATGGGGTAAATGCAACGCCTGTTATTAGTAAAACAGGGTTTAATATTGCTGGATCTTTAAGTAATACCAATGGCTACATGAAAGCTTCACCCAATGGTACTAAAATAGCTTATGCTAATTCAACACTCGGATTAGCGGCCATTGGCGATTTTAATAATTCTACAGGAAAAGTTACCAATGTTTGGAGCTTTGGGTTACCCACCTCATATGGGGTAGAGTTTTCTCCTTCCAGTACCTTTTTATACATTACTTCCGAAAAATCTAAAGAAGTTTACCAGTTTGATGTAAGTAAAACAACCCAGAGTAGTTTTGTAGCCTCCAAAGTGGTGGTGGATAATGATGCTTCAGCACCATCAGTAGGAGCATTGCAATTGGGACCCGATGGTAAAATTTATATTGCCAGGGTGGGCAAGGCTTTTTTAAGTGTTATCAATTCACCCGATTTGCCAGGAACAGCATGCAATGTGCAAAATGATGCTGTTTCATTATCCGGAAAACTTTGTTTTTGGGGATTGCCCACATTTATACAATCTTTTTTTATCGAAAACAGAGCATTTTTTAGTAATAATTGTGTAAATGATTCTACACTTTTTTATCCATTGATTACGGCTGGAATTGACTCAATGAAATGGGATTTTGGGGATATGGCATCAGGCTCTGATAATTATTCAAAAGTGCGAACCAAGGTTTATCATGTTTATCAAAAAACTGGAACCTATAAGGTAAAACTTATAACATTTTTCAAAAGTAACAACGATACAACTCTAATAGATGTTCCTATTAAAAATCCAAAACCTTTTATTGGAACTGATGCCGTGTATTGCAATAACTTTGTTAAAGCATTATCACCCGATAAGGACTATTTGCAGTATGTGTGGAGCCCAACCAATGAAACTAAAAAGATAATTATAGTAAATAAAATAGGCACATATATTTTAAAGGCAATGGATTCCTTGGGTTGTTGGGTAAAGGATACTATTGTAATAGCAAAAAAGGGAAATGTGGTAAAACCAAGTTTTGTATCAAGCGATACAGCCATGTGCTTAACAAATAACATTTATAAATTGACAAATAATTCAACCTTTAATAATGACTCTTTAAAATCAGTGGTATGGAAATTTTCAGATAATACACAGTATACCGACACGGTAATAAGTAAAACTTTTCAAACTTCAGGCACGTTTAATGTTAATTTGGTTGCTACATCCAAAAGTGATTGTAAGGATTCAATTCGAAAAAATTTGGTGGTTTATCCAAAACCAACCCCATCATTTGTTATAAATGAAAACCCCCAACTATTCGATAGTCATAATTTTTCGTTTACCAACACATCTAAAATAAAATCAGGCTCAATTGTTTCTCATACATGGAATTTTGGAGATGGCAGCCTAAGTACCGATCCTAACATTTCATCCAAAAAATATGTAAAAGACACCTCGTATATCATTTCACTTTTAACCATTAGCGATAAAAATTGCAGGGATAGTGTTAGCCAACAAGTGTATTTTTATGTGGAACTGGTTTTTAATATGCCCAATGCGTTTAGTCCGAACAATGACTTAAGTAATGATATTTTTAAACCCATTTTTGTTGGGGAAATAAGGTCATATCATTTAGAAATATTTAACCGCTGGGGTGAAAAAGTTTTTGAAACAAATGATATAAATAAAGGATGGGATGGAAAGTACAAGGAAATGGATTGCCCCTTTGGGATATATAATTCTATTCTAAAAGTGGTTTCTTTAAATGGTGAAAAATTAAATTATAAAACGGAAATAATGTTGCT
>JBJXDS010000337.1:0-17960 GCA_046154525.1 Bacteroidia bacterium | reverse complement strand
TCAAAAGCCCAATGTTTATTTGTTCTTCCAAAAACCCGTTTTGGAATCCACACGCCACCAATTTCTAAGGTAGCAGCAGTTTTCCAATTAGCTTGGTTTAAAAGAGGTGTTCCTGTGTCCTGCCTTTTAAAACCTGTTACCAGCCCTAAATCAATATGAAAGGTATTATTAAAAAGTTGCAGTTCGGGGTAATATTTAATGCTAACAGGAACGGTTACCGCCATCACACCTTTTGAACCAAAATTTGTTCCCATTCTATTGTAAACCGAAAACCCGCTTTGGATAGAAACTCTGTCAAAAATGAACCGTTCATAGGTTAAAGTTTTAACGACAGATGAATTAAATTCCAGACTTTTATCCATAAACAAACTTGCCCCTCCATTAACACTAAAGGTTATATTTTGAGAACGGTTTTTAAAATAGCTGTCCATTGGTTTTAAGCTATCGCCATATTGCGAATAAGAGATGGACGAATAGCAAATGGCCAATACAAGTAGTAAAAGAGATTTTTTCATTTTTATAACTTTTTTAAAACAACGAACGAACAAGGTAAAGTAATAGTTACAAATTGTGGTTATAATCCAATAATTTTTTTTTAGACTTGCAGTTGGATGAAGAATGTATTTACAACACTGGTATTTATTAGCGCAACACTATTATCACAAGCACAAAAAGATAAAGGGGTATTTTCTGGAAATTTTCAGGGGTCGTTTAATGTTTTTGATATTGATACTAATATTGGGGTAACTGAAAAAACATCGCCTCAATATGGAACCCAAAAATCAAGCAGTGAGGCTTTCTTATTTCTAAATTACACCATTTCAGGATACAGTATTGCCGCCCGTTTCGATCTTTTTAATAATTCCAATTTATTAAATCCAAGTGGTTCGTTTTCGGGTCAGGGCCTTGGTTTTTGGCAAGTGTCAAAAGACATAGAAAAATTGAATATAACAGCAGGGTATTTTTATGAGCAATTTGGCTCAGGATTAGTTTTTAGGGCCTATGAAGACCGGTTAATCGGGATTGACTATGCCGTTCAGGGGGTAAAAGCGAAATATACAATTTCTGATTATTTAAGTATTAAAGCCTTTACCGGAAGACAAAAAGGGTTTCAGGAAAACCGGTTTGGGGTGGCCAATCAAATTATTAAAGGGGTGAATGTCGAATCCAATACAATTATTGGTAATATTACAATTGATGGCGGAGCTTCACTTGTAAACCGTACCCTTGATAATGAATCGATGAACAGTCTTGTATCAGAAATTAACAGTATGGATTTGGACAAACGGTTTTACCCAAAATACAATGTTTATGCCTACAATGGTTATTTTAATTTGGACGTTAAAGGATTTACTGTGGGTGCAGAATATATCGGAAAAACAAAGGAGGCTTCAAGAAACCAATTATCCGGAGCACTTGAAAACACGGAAGGCAAATTAATAACCTCAGCGATAGGATATTCAAAATCAAAAATGGGCAAAAAGAAGAAAAGCGGGATTGGTATTAATTTGCAATACCGATATATCGAAAATTATAACATGAATCTAACTCCAAACGTAAAGCCTTTGGAGGGTCTGGTAGGCTTTGTTCCATCCCTTACGCAGCAAAGCACTTACCGCTTATTGGCAAGGTATGCGGCACAGGCTATTACTACGGGTGAGCAAGGAATGCAAGCCGATTTTAATTTTACTATAAATAAAGAAAATGCGATAATGATAAATTTGGCGGATATAAAACAATTGGATGGCAAGCAATTATATCAGGAGGTTTATTTTGAATACAGTCGAAAGTTTAGTAAAACCCTAAAATCTAAAATTGGAGTACAGGCCATCTATTACGATCAGGAAATCTATCAGGGAAAGCCTGGACACGCCGCGGTAAAAACTATTACCCCTTTTGCCGAGGTAACGTATAAATTAGACAAGAAAAATTCGTTCAGATTTGAGGGACAATATATGAGTACCGAGCAGGATTACGGAAGTTTTGCCAATGTTATTTTAGAGTGGAATAGTTCACCACATTATTCCTTTGCTGTTTCGGATATGATAAATGTGAAACCCCACCGATATGACGATAACCCGGCTCCTGACAGAGTGCTGCATTATTATTCCATTTTTGGAAAATACAGTATTCATACTTCCGCTTTTACTCTGGCTTATATTAAACAGGTAGAAGGTGTAAATTGCTCAGGTGGGGTATGTCGTTTAGAGCCTGCATTTAGTGGGGTGAGGTTTACAATTACCACCAATTTTTAGTTTTTTTTAAATTACTACTACAACTATGAACCTTAAAATATTAGGTATTTTTTTAATTTTTATATTTTCATGTGGCACCAAGTATAAGACCAAGGTGATAGAGAAATGGGGCAATGGAAAAAATAAAATTGTTCATCTTTATAGTGACACCTATGATTCAACCAACTATTTAATGGCAACCTATTATGATAACGGTCAATTGGAAGTGAAAGGTAAATTAAAAAATAAAATTAGAGAAGGCTTCTGGCAATGGTGGTATAAAAATGGAAATAAAAAAGAGGAGGCTACCTATAGCAACGGCTATTTTAAAGGCATAAAAAAGCATTGGAATGAAGATGGTAAACTTTGTTATCGTCTACATTTTCCAAAGGATTAAAAATGAGTGCTATTCAGATAATAAAGGAATGAATTAATTTGGCGGTTAATTCACTGCCGTGCTAAAAACCAGTAATTTATTAATTGGCCTTGGCACTTAAAGCCTCCACCATTTTAGATCCAATTTCGGCAGGAGATTCCACAACATAAATTCCACATTCAGCCATAATTTTCATTTTAGCGGCTGCGGTGTCATCGGTTCCTCCTACTATAGCTCCGGCGTGGCCCATACGTCGGCCTGGAGGGGCAGTTTGCCCGGCTATAAACCCAACCACTACTTTTTTATTTCCGGTTGCTTTAATCCATCGGGCGGCATCGGCCTCGTAGCTTCCGCCGATTTCGCCTATCATTACTATGGCATCTGTTTCTGGGTCGTTCATTAATAATTCTACCGCGTCCTTGGTAGGAGTTCCAATAATAGGGTCGCCACCAATACCAATTGCGGTAGAAACACCTAAACCGGCTTTTACGATTTGGTCGGCTGCTTCATAAGTCAAAGTACCTGATTTAGAAACAATGCCTATTCTACCTTTTTTGAAAACGAAACCTGGCATAATTCCAACTTTAGCTTCATCTGGTGTAATTACACCCGGGCAGTTAGGTCCAATCAATGTGCAATCGCGTTTTTTGATGTAAGCCTTTACAGGTATCATATCCTTAATCGGAATTCCTTCGGTAATACAAACGATCACTTTTATCCCAGCATCGGCTGCTTCCATTATGGCATCGGCAGCAAACGGGGGGGGAACAAAAATGATGGAAACATTAGCGCCAGACTTTTCTACGGCCTCTTTTACAGTATTAAAAACAGGTCTATCCAGATGTATTTGACCTCCTTTGCCAGGTGTAACTCCACCCACTACATTGGTGCCATATTCTATCATCTGCCCTGCATGAAATGTACCTTCGGTACCAGTAAAACCTTGTACTATTACTTTGGAATTTTTATTAACTAAAACGCTCATTAATTGATTTTAAAAAGAGGGGCAAATGTAATTTTAAAAATATGGGGAAACAATAAGGATAAATCCCACATACTATGTTTTAAAATCTAAGTCAAGCCTTTTGAATTTCAGGCAATGAAAGTTTCACCCGTTCATCATTTTTTATAGCTCCAAATCCACCATAGACGTTATTCACTTTGTGGTAGCCATTGGCTTTTAATATAGAACAGGCAATTACCGAACGGTAACCACCGGCACAATACACATATTGATCCTTGTCCTTATCAATAGTTTCTAAATTAGTTTGAAGATTGGCCAATGTATTAAATTCTGCACTTTCCACATGGCCTTGCTCAAATTCGGATGGTTTTCGCACATCCAAAATTCCAATATTTTTACCATGTTTTTGTTCCAAACCTAACTCTTCGGAATCTACGGAAACTAATAAATCGCCTCGTTTTCCAGCATTGGTCCAAGCCTCATATCCTCCATTGAGGTATCCGGCAATATTATCAAAACCTACACGAGCCAGGCGGGTTACACTTTCCTGCTCTTTTCCAGGCTCGGTTACTAATATTATTTTTCTATCCAGTTCAAACAAGGTAGCTGCCCAAATAGCATATTGTCCATTGAGGCCAATACTGATAGAGCGGGGAACAAAACCATTTTCAAAAACTAACGGATCGCGGCTGTCTATGATTAATGCACCATCGGTTTTCAGGGTTTCAAATTCTTCTACAGAAAGGGCTTTCATTCCATTGTGTTCAATATCACTAATGCTGGCATAGCCTTGTTTATTTAATTTGGCGTCTTTAAAAAAGTAATCGGGTGGAGCGGAAATTCCATCCGTTACTTGTTTTATAAATTCTTCTTTACTTTGATCGGCCATGGCATAATTGGATTCTTTTTGAACGCCAATGGTGCTAAAGGTTTCTTTACCCATGCTTTTGCCACAGGCACTTCCGGGGCCGTGGGCCGGGTAAACTATAACATTATCGGCCAGGGTTTTTAGTTTGGTATTTAAAGATTCATATAACCAACCGGCCATTTTTTCGGTAGTCATTTCCGGGTTGCCATCCAATAAATCCGGACGGCCAACATCTCCGACAAATAAAGTATCTCCGGTAAAAACACAATGGTCTTTTCCGTTTTCATCTTTTAATAAATAGCAGGTACTTTCTGGCGTATGGCCAGGAGTGTGCAAAGCGGTTAAGGTAATATTTCCCAGTTGAAAAATTTGTCCATCATTGGCTATCAGGGCATCAAAACCTGTTTCGGCTTTGGGACCATAAATTATTGTAGCCCCGGTGGCCTTTGCCAAATCCACATGGCCCGAAACAAAATCGGCATGGAAATGCGTTTCGAACACATATATTATTTTATGTCCCTGCTCATTGGCTTTATCAATATAAACCTGATAATCGCGGATAGGATCAACGATGGCCACTTCGCCATTGCTTTCGATATAATAAGCGGCTTGAGCCAAGCAGTTGGTGTACATTTGTTCTATGTTCATCTTTTTTGATGTTAAGAGTTAAGATATTATGATTTATTGAAAAACAATTTAGCAATTAAACAGTTTGGCAATTAAGGTTGATGAATGGTAAATTCAAAAAACTCCATTACTTGGTTAGCCAATAATTTTTTACAAGCTTCCTCTGTTTTTGTGCTAGCCTCGGCTTCGTTGGCGGCTTCTAATTCCATGGTAATGTGTTTGCCTACCCTTACATTTTGAACCTGTGGCAAGCCAATGGCAGCCATACTTCCAGTTACGGCTTTGCCTTGTGGGTCCAATAAATTTTTGTGGGGCATTACGTTTATTTCAGCTATAAATTTCATTAGGGCAAAAATACGATAATAGATTATTTAATTTGTTTTAGACCTGACAGGTTTTAAAAACCTGTCAGGTCTTTTTAATTACAGAATAATTTGCAATCAACGAAACCAAAACATACCCCAATATTACCAAAGGTAATCCTTGGAATTGAAAAATAATGAGAGAAACCAACCCAATAAATAAAACCAAATACTTGAAAATATTATCTTTCAGGTTATAGTTTTTAAATTTTAAGGCCAAAAGTGGTAATTCAGAAACCATTAAACAACAAAGCAAAACCACCAAACTACCTACCACCCATGGATTGACCATAAATGCCAAAGGCCCTGATTTATCAATAAAAGGCAAAGAAGCAATAACAATCCCGGTGCTTGGAACAGGTAAACCCAAAAACGAATTACTTTGGCGGTTATCAATATTAAATTTAGCTAAGCGGATACAGGAAAAAATTCCAATGAATAAACCTAAAAAAGAATATTCTCCCATTAAATTATAACCAAGAATGATAAAAGATGGTGCTACCCCAAAGCTTACTACATCCGCCAAACTATCCAATTGTTTACCTAATTCAGAATTAACTTTTAATATGCGGGCAGCTAAACCATCAAAAAAATCTAGTATGGCTGCACCAAAAATGAAAAAAGATGGATAGTAATAGTATTCAGAGTGAACAAAATCTCTTTGGTTATAAACCATAAATGCTGCTGCGCACCAACATGCCAACATCCCACAAGTCAAATTTCCAAGGGTTATTATATTCGGTATCCACCTATTAATAGCTTTCATTAATTACGAATTATAAATTACGAATTACGGCTAATTATTATCAAATATTGAAATGAACAATTCCTAATTTTAAATGTTCCATTTCATAGTTAGTAATTCACCCTATACAAGGTTTAGTGGCTTTCATCAGATTTTACATAAATATTGTCTAACTCACCACTCACTCTCCGTTTATAAAAATAATTTTGCACCTCTCAATTTTAAAAATGTTTAAATCTATATTAACAGCATTTCTGCTCCTTTTCACAACACTCATTTTTGCCCAAAATTATACCATAAGCGGCCGTATTACCGATTCCAAAACTGGTGAAGACCTAACGGGGGCCACCGTTCTTATACCGGGAACTACCTATGGAGTATCCAGTAATAGTTATGGTTTTTATTCTCTTACCTTACCCAAGGGAACCTATAAAGTAGCGGTAAAATATATTGGCTATGAAGATGTAGAAAAAACAATAACCCTTGACAAAAATACAACCTTTAATGTTGAGCTTACCGAAAAATCAAAAGATCTGGAGGAAATAACGGTAAGTGCCCAGGCCGAGGAATCACGGGTGGAAAATAAACAGATAAACGTAATAAAACTGGATATGCAGTCGATTAAGCGAATACCTGTGGTATTTGGAGAAATAGATATTTTAAAGACCGTAACCATGCTTCCTGGGGTAATAAGTGCTGGGGAAGGCAATACAGGATTTAGTGTACGGGGCGGAACCCAGGATCAAAATTTAATATTATTGGATGAAGCCACTGTGTATAATGTATCGCATTTACTCGGGTTCTTTTCGGTTTTTAATGGTGATGCCATCCGCGATTTAGATGTTTACAAAGGCGGCATACCTCCTCAGTACGGTGGACGCTTGTCTTCACTTATTGATATAAGAATGAAGGAAGGAAATAATAAAAAATTTGCTGGTACCGGAGGTGTAGGTATCCTCTCAAGCCGTTTAACATTAGAAGGGCCAATTATTAAAAATAAAGCGTCGTTCATAGTTTCAGGTCGCAGGTCTTATGCGGATATTTTTTTACCCTTGGCACCAGCCGAGGAAGCAAAAAGCAGCAAATTATTTTTTTATGATTTTAACGCCAAAATAAATTATAAAATTAGTGATAAGGACAAGCTGTTTATTTCAGGTTATTTTGGTAGAGATAAATTTGGGTTTGCCGATTTATTTGGAAATAGCTGGGGAAACAAAACCGCCACCGTGCGATGGAACCATTTATTCAATAAAAAATTGTTCAGTAACCAAACTCTTATCTACAGCGATTTTGATTATTATTTTAAAATTAATATTTCGGATGCCACGAGTATTGATTTTACACAAGGCATAATTGATAAAAGCTATAAGTCAGATTTTGCGTGGTTTTATAACCCCAATAATAAATTCAACTTTGGTGGAATAATAACCCATCACACGTTTAACCCCGGTGAAATAAGGCCGGTAGGTGAAAAATCAATTTTATCAGAACCCATCATTATGGAGAAACGCAAAGCTCTGGAAAGTGCCATATACGCCGAACATGAGCATAAATTTAGTGCAAGGCTTAAGGTAAGGTATGGCCTGCGTTACTCTATTTTTAATAATTTAGGAAGTTCAAAAGAATATCTTTTTACCTACGATAGTGTATTGGATAAACCGGCAGTGGCACAAACATTGAGCTACAAAAAAAATGAGTTTTACAACACCTATGGCGGATTGGAACCAAGGGCAAGTGGAAGTTATAATTTTACAAAAAACGATGCCTTAAAAGCATCTTATAATCGTACTTTTCAATATTTGCAGCAAACATCCAATACCGCATCAGCCTTGCCTACCGACCAATGGATACCGGCCAATATTAATATTAAACCTCAAATAAGCGATCAGGTGGCTCTGGGTTTTTTCAAAAATTTTGATTTTGGTTTAGAAACTTCTGTGGAGGTTTATTATAAATGGATGAAGAATCAAATTGATTTTAGAGATGGCGCGGTATTATTTTTAAATGATCAGATTTATGGCGAATTATTAACAGGCAAGGGTTGGAGCTACGGATCAGAGTTTTTTATTAAAAAAAATAAAGGAAAAATTAAAGGTTTTGTAAGTTATACACTAGCCAAAAGCATGCGGCAAATTGTTGGAATTAATGATAACAATCCTTATCCATCCAATACCGACCGCAGGCATAATTTAACAGCCACTGCCAGTTATGAAATTACAAAAAAATGGGATGCAAATATCAATTTTGTTCTGGCCACAGGCAATCCTATTACCTATCCGCAAGGTCGCTATGAGTGGGGTGGAAAATTGATAACGCAGTGGGGTCCAAGAAACGATCAGAGATTCCCGGCTTATCACAGAATGGATGTCGGGGTTAATTATTATCCCAACAAACGAAAAAAAGGACGAGTAGAAAGTTCGTGGAATTTTTCGGTATATAATGTTTATGGCCGTAAAAACCCATATGCTATTATGACCGGTACCCGAAAAGTAAAAGATGCTGAAGGAAAGGAACAAGACACTGGTATACCTATAACCGAACAAATAGCATTATTCCGTTGGATTCCTTCTGCCACTTGGAATTTTAAATTTTAATTTTTAAAAATAAAGAAATGATAAACCGATTTTATAAAAATATTTTTATTGCAGTTTTGTCAATAATTAGCTTTTCATCTTGCCGTGATGAGGTTATTCTTAAACTAAATACAGTAGGACCTGTGTTGGTTATAGATGGGAAAATAAGTAATGATAGTGTGCCATTTACTGTTAGGATTACATCCACCACAGATTATTATTCATTGGAAATACCAGTTGTAAAAACTGCATTTGTAACTATTAGCGGCAGCAATGGAACTATAGATACACTTGTTTTTAACGAAAATTCTGGTAATTATCAATCTAACCCTAAGTCTCCTAATTTTATCCGTCCTTGCTTAGTAGGTGTATCGTATACTTTAAATGTAACTTATAACGGCAAAACTTTTGCTGCCACCGAAACCTGTCTTTTTCAAAATCCTGTTGATTCTGTGAAAGTAATTTACCAGCCCAAAAAAGGGTTTTTTCCTGCAGGTTATTATTTGTGGGAATACACCACCGAAAAACCGGGCAAAGGCGATTGCTATCAATGGGATTTATACCAAAATGATACGAATGTATTTGAAGATTTTTATTATTTAGCCGATGACCAGTTTTTAGAAGATAACGGACAACAACTTGAATCGGATTTTCAATACCCATTTCGATTAGGCGACAGTATCATTTTTGATCAATTTGCTATTTCAAGACGGTATTATAATTTTTTAACCAATATTCAAAGTCAAACTAATCGCGACGGAAGCCCATTCTCAGCACCTCCTACCAATGTTAAAGGAAATATTAGCAATGGAGCCTTGGGTTATTTTGCAGTACGAAATGTAATACGAAAAAAATTGTTGGCTAAATAAATGGTTAGTACAAAAATATTGAGATGAGAGTACCTAGATTTTGAATTTTTTTAAAAAATTAAAAGCGTTTGATAACTTGCAAATGAAATTTCTGAATTCCAATTTAAATCCGTTCTTATATCACAGGCCCTCTACTACCAATTTATGTATTCAAAGTCTTTGTAGTTTTATCTCAATATCTCACATCTAAAAAAATGCCCCAAAAAATATTTTTTATAGCTTTCTTTTCTACCTTAATGCTGCTCATAGATTGGTATGTATTTAGCGGGTTTAAAGTATTGATAGGTAATGCCCAGCCACAAACCCAAAAGTGGTTGCGGTTTGGATTTTGGATACTTTCAGTTTTCAATATCTTGTTATTATTTACCTTTCATTCCCTATCGCCTCAGCAGTTTTGGAGTGTAAAAACAATTATTGCCACCTTCCTGTTTGCACAGTATTTTGGAAAATTTACATGGCTTCTGTTTTTATTTATTGATGATATTATTCGGTTTTTCAGATGGATAGTTTCTTTATTTCAAACCAAAAATGAAAGTATACCAGGTTCAAAAATTAGCCGTTCTGATTTTTTGGTAAAAACTGGAATGATTGCCGGTGCCGGAATTATTGCTTCCCTTGCCTGGGGAATATTTAGCGGGGCTTACGATTACAGGGTACGGCGAAGAATTATCACTTTAAAAAACCTTCCTAAATCTTTTGATGGATTTAGAATTGTTCAAATAAGCGATATTCACAGTGGTTCATTTTGGAACACGGAAGCGGTAGAAAAAGGGGTACAAATGGTGCTGGATGAAAAAGCCGATGTTATATTTTTTACCGGTGATTTGGTAAATAATGAGGCCACCGAAATGAAGTCGTACATGGATGTGTTTAACAAAATAAAGGCACCGCATGGAGTGTATAGCATTTTTGGAAACCACGATTACGGAGATTATGTGCAGTGGCCAAGTGCTGAAGCAAAGGTTCAAAATTTAGAAGATTTAAAAATCGTTCATAAAAATTTGGGGTGGAGACTACTGGTTGACCAGCATGAACGGATTACAATTGGCCAGGATTCAATAGGAGTTTTGGGCATTGGAAATTGGGGTAATAAAGGCCGATTTCCTAAATATGGCAAAATGAAGGAAGCAGTAAAAGGAACCGACGATTTGCCGGTAAAACTTCTCCTTTCTCATGATCCAAGCCATTGGCGGGGTGAGGTTTTAAAAGATTATCCTGATATAGATATCATGTTTGCAGGCCATACCCATGGTATGCAATTTGGGGTAGAGATTGCGGGTTTTAAATGGAGCCCTGTAAAATACATGTACCCTGAATGGGCCGATTTACATACTCAGGGCCATCAACATTTATATGTTAATCGTGGTTTTGGATTTTTAGGCTACCCGGGCAGGTTTGGCATATTGCCTGAGATTACGGTGATTGAATTGAAACAAGGGTAATTTTATTTTAGATTTTTAAAAATACCCAATCGGGTTAAGATAAAACATTTTTTTCCAGCCCTGATGCTCGTTGTCAATTTTCCAAAAATAAGGAAAAAGTGAAACAATAGAATAGTGCAAATGGGCTGGTTTACCAGCGGCATTTCCACTGGAGCCAACGCTTCCAATTATTTCATTCCTGGTTGCCCACGAAAAGGTAGAGGTTTTAATTTCCTGCAGATGGGCATAATAATGAAACCTCCATTTGGGGCCTAAAATAATAATTACGTTGCCACCCATGTTTAACTGTCCGCAATAAACTACCAGTCCACTTGTGGCCGAAAATACATTGGTTCCTTTTGTGGCAAATATATCTACCCCTTTGTGGTTTACCGATTTTCCCCAGGGATAGTACCAGAATGATTTGGGATGATAGCTTGACTTGGTAGCACCTTCCACTGGCATTGTAATGTTTTGGGGAATTAAAAATCCAATAATAATGAATGATAATATGGTTCCAAGTATTTTCTTTTTTATGGTCAAGGGTTTATCTTATTAAAGTGACCGTTCCTGCATATTTTAATTTTTTTAAATTTATTTTAGCTGAAGGATCAAATACTTCTATGGTTAATTGGTAAATATATGCATCTTGGGGAAGTACTTCTTTTTTATAGTTTCCGTCCCATCCTTTTTTTATATTGTTTGACTTAAAAAGCAGTTGCCCCCATCGGTTTAATATTTTCAGTTCAAAATTTAAAATTACCGAATTATCGAGTTTTTGAACGTAAAAGGTATCGGATACCCCATCCTTATTTGGGGAAAATACATTGGGGATAGTTATTTTTATTTCAACTGAATCAGCTGAAGGGATTGCCTGAGCCATTGAATTATGAAATAAGAAAAAAATAATGGCTATCAGTAGTATTATTTTTGATTTCATATTAGCAATTATAATTTTAAAAAAAAGTGAGATGGACTTCAAAAATAATAGTTGCAACTTATGTATTTTAATTAAAACTCCTTTTTAATTTAATTTAAACCCAAATTTAAGGCCACCTGTAAAATTTATATAATTAAATTTTCCAGCTTCGGTGTAATATCCCGACATATCAAATTGGCTATCGGGTTGCCAGCCTAACATATGGTACCCTTTAGTAATCGATTTTATGTTAGTTCTACGAGTACCTACCCCTCCAAATATCTCAAATATTAGCCTATTATTCACAGGTTTAATAAATCCTAAAAGTAGGTTTACCGTATTCACCCGTTTTACAAATGTTACTTCTTTCAATTTATGAATACCCGACCACGAACTACCATTCCCGGTTGGGCTGTAGGACATGGTGGTTTTATACCAAACCTGGTTATACCCAGTATTCATTCCTACAAAAAATTGCCTATGTTCTCCGGGTTTAGTTTTCGGAGCATATTGGGTTGAATAATATCTTATTTCAAATCTTGTTTTAAATCCCCTGTAAAAATCATTTGGAAAAGCATAATTAAGAATAATGGGGCCTGCCTCTATTTGCCAGGTAAAAGGCATCAGGCTTTTGTGGCTTATCACTCTTTCATAAGCTATGGTAAACGCCTGATTGTGCCAATCAACCAGTGAAAATGGATTTACTTTAAAAACACTTTTAAATTTTAGAATGGTATCTTGTGACTTTGCTATGTTCCCCAAAATCAATATAAAAATTAAAAATGGGGCCAATTTTTTCACCTTATTTACCTATTTCTATTTTGCTTAACAGGGTAAGGGTTGTTGGTGCATTAGAATAGTCGTATTGGGTAATTCCATCGTCGCCCGTGGTTAATAACACATTATTGGAAGGAATTAAATCAAAGGCCTTTATTGCAAATGTTTTAATCTGAACAGGTTTTTGAGGATCTGTTAAATCGAAGTAAACAATTTTTTTGGCTTCATCGCATACAAAAAGGTGTTTTCCATCCACACCTAATCCCCATGGGTTCACCAATGCAATGGATTTAAGCGAGACAGGATTTGACTTATTGCTTATATCTACAACATCCAAAACATTAATACCTTGAGAACACCGGGTTCCTGTTCTTAATGTTACATAGGCTATATCGCCCTGCACTACCACTGGGTCACAGCTCGTTACATGCCTGTAATTACCTGTAACTACTGGCTGAGCCGGGTTAGAAAGACTACATATTACCATTCCGTTATTAGAGCCTATATATAAAAAATTATCATGGTAAAAAATAGTTTCTATTCCAAATCCTAGGTTTACTGAACCAATATTTTTGGGGTTGGCAGGATCAGAAATGCTGTATACATGAAGTGTTGAATTATCAACCACGTACAAATGGCTATTTGCTATACAAAACCTTGCCAATGATCCACCCTGAGCATCAGAACCTGGTATAAAAGAAGATTCACCAGCATCCTTTGAACAATTGCCTAAGGCAATAAGAAAAAACAAACCGATTATTAATATTTTAATGTTTTTCATAATACTTTTTTATTTTTTTTAAAACTTACTATTCTTCCATAAAACTATTGCTTGAACCTACATAACATTCAGGCCTGTAAAGTGTGTCTACCTCCCAATTTATCACAATGCCTTTATTGCTCTCCGGGCACTCATAATATACTTTTTGCTGGCTATTAAAATGTTTCATTCTAAGCTCAGCCGAAGGGGCAATTCTATCTTGATTAAGCATATTGTCAATTCCTGTTACCACCGCTTGCAAAGGATCAGAAATATCTATTGTTATAAGATAACCGTTGCAATCGGCATATAAAAAGTTGCCTTTCTTGGCTAAATCGGCATTGCCGGGAATATTTATAAAGGCTATTTTTTGTGGATTTTTGTTATCCGAATTATCAATAACATGAATTCCTGTTCCTGCATCACTTACAAAAAGCATGGTGTTGGTTTTAAAAATTTTACCAGGTTCTACAAGAACTTTAGGACCGGTGCTAAAAATATAATTCTCAATTTTTGAGGTATCAATGTATACCGGTTTTAACCCAAGCACTTCTTCCGGAATTTTTAAATTTTCGGAAGGGGTGCACGATACAAGTGATAGAATTGAAATAAAAAAAATAAAACGGATAAAATTAATTGTTTTCATTTTTATGTTATGTTAGGATTGAATATAGAACACAGGGTAGGGGACTTACCCCCAAATGTATTGATAAAATAATTTTATAAAAAAAACAAAATTAAATAATTGGCAACCTTTATATAGTAATATATCTAGCTACCAAAACACTGGAGCACAAAAAAATTTAGTAATTTTTTTGTGCTCCAGTGTTTTGGTGCCTTAGTGGCTTAAAAAAAATTAATCCTTCTTTTCGTTCCCCGGATTTGAGTTATTCGGTGGATTGCCTGGTGGTCGGATGGGACGGTTCGGATTATTATTTGGCCTGTTGTTGTTTCTGTTATTATTGTTCGGGCGGTTATCCTGATTAGGGTTTCGAGGTCTATCGTTATTTGGCCGATTTGGGTTGTTGGGATTAGGATTTCCGGGTCGGTTATCCGGCCTGTTATTATTGGGGCGGTTGGGGTTATTTGGGTTCGGATTATTTGGGTTTCGCGGCCTGTCGTTACCTTGACGATTCGGGTTGTTTGGATTCTGGTTTTTATTACGGTTATCAGGTCTATTTTTATCTCTGAAATTTCGTTCGCCTTGCTTACGTTCTTTATTTTTATCTTCCATCCGGTTGATGTTCGAATCTTCCAGCATATCGTCAACCTTGTAAGTGGTTTTCGACATAATTTCAGCACCTAAGGGGCGGTCAACCAAGGTTTCGGGAAGTTCTCCCCGTTTATTTTTTTCTATAATTTCGGTTACTTTGGAGGCTTCTATTGGTATCCAGTCCCCCGGTTTGTCCTGATAGGCAAACCACATCATCTTTTTCAAAATATCTATTTTTTGAAGACTGGCTGTTCCAATTTTAGTGTTAACAGTTACTTTTTCAGTTCCCGGAAAATCGCCCAACGATTCCATGTAGGTATCCAGTTCATAATTCAGGCAGCATTTCAATCTACCACATTGGCCCGAAAGTTTAAGCATATTGATACTTAAATTTTGAAACCTTGCTGCCGATATGTTTACAATTTTATAATCGGTAAGCCAAGTGCTGCAGCACAATTCCCTACCACAAGAACCTATTCCACCAAGGCGGCTGGCTTCTTCACGGTAGCTAATCTGACGCATTTCGATACGGGTTTTAAAATCTGTAGCATAGCGTTTTATCAGTTCTCTAAAATCTACCCTTTCTTCTGCTGTATAAAAGAAAATAACCTTTTTTCCATCAGCCTGAAACTCAATATCGCTCAGTTTCATTTCAAGTTTAAGTTCAAGGGCTATCGTCCTTGCCCTTTCTAATGTGGAAGGTTCTTTGGCTTTATACTCGGTATATTTTTCTTTATCGGCTTCGCTGGCTATCCGGTATATTTTTTTAATATTTGGGCTAGCTTCGGTAAGTTCTGCTTTTCGCAATTGAAGCCTAACGAGTTCTCCTGTTAATGATACATGGCCAATATCGTGACCTAGGTCACTTTCCAATACTACCGCATCGCCAGTATAAAGTTCCAGATTATTTACATTTTTAAAAAATTCTTTTCTGCTCCCTTTAAACCGTATTTCAATAATGTCAAAAGGGGTATAATTTTCAGGTAAATCTATATCTTTAAACCAGTCGTAGGTATTTAATTTATTACAACCAGAGGTGCCGCAGGTGCCATTGCTTTTGCATCCTGAAGGGGCTCCTCCTGTTGTAGTTCCACATGATCCGCATCCCATATATAATTGTGCTAAGTTATTTTAATTTAAAAATTAATTGGCGAAGATAGGTTAAAAATTTTTGTGTAATAAAAGAGGGATTTTTAAAATTGAAAGTTTTTTTATTGTTTGACAAAAGCATTTTCTACTATAAGAGAAAATTAATAGAAATTTTGTAGCATAACCTATTGCCGTTGAGCTTTAGCCAACGCAACATGTATTATTTCTCCAACAAAATATTTCTCAAATTCAGTGACAAATTAAACAATGAAATTTTAGGACTGGCATTCCGCTCGATGTGATAAATGGTGTCGTTAATTATTTTATAAATGCGTTCTATCTTTTGTTCGGTGAGGATTTTACTAATGTCTATCACAAATTTTTCATTGGCTACCGGAACCCTTGGTTTATGATTTTCTACAAACCGGCAATGCAGGCATTCGCCAAACACATAGAGACTGTTTTCCAAAAACTGTTTTATTTTTTCACGGCCTAATGTAGCGGTGGTATTTACCCATTCGTTTATTTTTACAGTATTTTTTTGATAACAGTATTGCAGCCAAAGCCTCATGTTTTCTGTGTACTCGGTATCTTCCTCATGCATCAAGTGCTGGGCCAGGCTTATATTTCCTTTGCTTAAAAACGAAACTACAGTTGCATCCTTTTCTGCCAAATCGTGATGCTGCTGAAGATACGAATTGATGGTATCGGCTGAAAAAGCTGGGATATTAAACAACTGAGTACGGGAAACAATGGTTGGAAGCATTTGGTTTATATCTTCGGCCACCAATATAAAATGAGTTTCTTCAGGCGGTTCTTCTAGTAATTTTAATAGGATATTACCGGACTGGCCTAAAAATTCGGGCAACCAAATCAGCATAAATTTTTTACCCCCTTCATACGACATGAGGCTGAGTTTTTTCAAAATCTCACGGCATTCTTCGGCGGTAATATTTCCTTGTTTGTTTTGGTCGTCTTTGCCTTTTATGGCTTCCATCCAATCTTCATAACTCATAAACGGATTGGCCGACAGGGCTTTTCTAAAATCTTTTATAAACGCATCGCTTAGTTTTGTTCCATCCGAATTAATAATGGGAAAACTAAAATGTACATCAGGATGAATAATGGATTTGGTTTTGGAACAGGAATCACACTCACCGCAGGCATCGGTTTCAGTTTTATTTTCACAAAGCAAATAACTAATGGTGGCCAAAGCCAAAGCCAAAGCACCATTTCCCTCAGGGCCATGCAGCAATATGGCATGGGGCAACCGCCCCTGGTTACAAGCATTAAGTAATCTATTTTTTATGGCTTGCTGGCCTGGTATTTGGGTGAATTGCATTTTTTAGTTATTTTTTTGAACCACATAGGCAGATAGAAACATAGAAAAACACATAGGTTTAAATTTCTGGTAAGGATGAAAAAAGCGAATTAACGAGAGTCCTTTGCCCATCTTTAAAAATATTTACACAATAAAAATTTATTAAAACTCCTTTGGGTTTTTGAAGCATTTGCATATATGATAAAAGTGTAGCTTCATGCACCGGCAAAATTCCTTCCTGAGCTTTTAATTCTACGCATAAAATATCTTCAACCAACACGTCTAATCTTAATTCTGTATCAAGTTCAAGTCCCTTATAATTTAGGGGAACCCAAACTTGTTTTTGATATTTAATCCCTTTTAAATCCAACTCCTTCACAAAACATTTTTCATAAACACTTTCTAATAAGCCAGGACCAAGATGTTTATGGACTTCAATAGCACAACCAATAACTTTGTATGTAAGTTCATCCAAATATTTCTTTGTAATATTCATGCTATGTGGCTTTCTATGTTCCTATCTTGATTTTTTGAACCACATAGAAACATAGATATTTAAGAATTCACATAGATGTATTAAAAATACTATGCGGCTTCCTATGTTCCTATCTTCCTATGTGGTTCAAGAAAAAATTACGAAGTAATTTCCTTTTCTTTCTTCTTCATAAACACCGACCCCAATCCAACCAACAACAACAAATACATGCCTGCATTGCTTATCAAAGAAATGGTTGAGGCCGTTTTCAATGTAGTCGGTTCAAAACGGAATTCTATTTTATGGCTTCCTGCAGGTATTACCATGCCTCGCAAAATATAATCGCACCGGAAATGAGAAACTTTTT
>JBJXDS010000336.1:0-9737 GCA_046154525.1 Bacteroidia bacterium | reverse complement strand
CACCTCAAGGCAGCCAAAGAATTTGCTTTTAGCGATAACTTTTATTGTGAAAGTGATGCCTCTATTCATGGACACCATTGGATGTTAGGCGTAATTCCAAACGAATGGGTGGAAGCTAATTCGAGTGTAGATAAAACAGCAAAATTATTTTCAAGTGCCCCCGGACGGCGATATCCCGGCTCTACCGGTAGCATGGATCCTGAAGATTATGCCGAAATTGGTGGGTTGTGGGAAGCTTTAGACCGAAATAATATTTCATTCTATAATTTTGGTGAAGCCAATGAAACAGCCCATGTAAGGGAAGAAGCTTTTGACACAGCTACCGGTGCTGCCCACGGGGTTATGGTGCCTATGCAAAAAGCACTTTATTTCAGAACAAGTCATAATTATGCAGGGTACAATACCAATATACCCGATCAGTTTAGGATGAACCAGTTTGAAACTGAGTTTACCCAAAAATGGATTGAAGGAAAGGATACGATGCCCTCATTAATCGTAATGCAGGTGCCAAATGACCATTGCTCTAGTCCCAGACCAGAGGACGGATATTATTTTCCCCACTCATTTGTAGCTGATAACGATTTAGCGGTTGGTAGGATTCTGCATTTTTTATCAAGAACTGAATATTGGAAAAACATGCTTGT
The DNA here is from genome assembly GCA_046154525.1 of Bacteroidia bacterium. Classification (GTDB taxonomy): domain Bacteria; phylum Bacteroidota; class Bacteroidia; order NS11-12g; family UBA9320; genus JABWCE01. Next base: position 9,093 of record JBJXDS010000336.1, on the reverse strand, counting down.
AATAATTACGGAAGACGACCCCCAGGGTGGCGTTGACCATATTGATGCCCATCGCAGTATTTTAATGATGGCCGGGCCTTATGTAAAACGGGGATATGTAAGCCATACCCATGCCAGCTTTGGTTCCATACTCAAAACTATTTATAATATTCTGGATGTTCCTTATGTAAACCAATATGACGCAACGGCTACTTTGTTACAGGATTTTTTTACAAATGAACCTGATTATGCACCTTACACTTTAGTACCGAATGATGAAAGGGTTTTTGATGTAAACAAAGCCATGAAAAAATATAACCGCACCTTAGATTGGCGAAAAATAATGCAAGGTCCACCAATGGATGTAGAGGAAGATATTCGAAATAACCATTACAAACCCGATTAATCAAAATCAGTATGAAGTTTTTAAAAATTATTTTTATCATTGGATTTCCCATTTTCTCCTATGCCCAATCGGTTAAAAATGAATCTTTAGACTCTACCAAAATCTTACAGGAAGTTACAGTGACTGCCACACGCCAAAATACGGCTCCTTTATCAACCCCCTATTCCACAAACTCTATACAATCCAAAGATATTTTAAACTTTCAATTTCGCACAACCCCTGAAGCATTGGTCGGTAATACAGGTGTATTTATTCAAAAAACAAATCATGGAGGTGGTTCGCCATTCATCCGTGGATTGACCGGAAACCAGATTCTTCTGATGATTGACGGAATAAGGGTTAACAATTCCACCTTTCGTTACGGCCCCAACCAATATTTTAATTTAATTGATGTGTATTCCTTGTCAAAAATTGAGGTGGTAAGAGGAACCGGATCTGTGCAATACGGTTCGGATGCTTTAGGCGGAGTTATTCAGGTTTTTACCAAGGAACCCGTATTTGTCCAAAAGAAAAAGACAAGTGCAAATGTTCAATTAAAGGCCGTTTCACAAAACATGGAATATACAGGCCACGGAGAAATACTATTTGAATCGAAAAAAATTGGAGTAATAGTAGGGGCTACATGGCGGGATTTTGGCGATTTATATGGTGGTGATACCACCGGAAAACAATCCCCATCCGGCTATTCAGAACAGGCAATTAACGGAAAAATAAAATTCAAAGTCTCAAATAATTCTATCTTTTCATTCGCTTATCAATATTTGGAACAAAAAGATGTTCCCTTATTTCACAGGGTAAAGTTAGAGAATTTCGCTTACTACAATTTTGCACCTCAACAACGGCAAATGGCTTATGCCAAATTGGAGCAAACAGGTAAAACCAAATGGCTTGGAAAAACAACTTTTATTGCTTCTCTCCAGCAGAGTTTGGAAAAAAGAAGCTATATGAAAAATGGAAACGACAATTATTTTATTGACCAGGAAAAAGTGATAACCTTAGGATTAACGGTGGATATTTTATCTAAAATCAGAAAAAACTGGACTGCGAATAGTGGCTTCGAATATTATCACGATAAGGTTAATAGTAATAAAACGCAAACTACAATTGCTAACGATAATACATTAAACATAAGGGGACTTTACCCAGATAATTCAACCAATGGCAATTTTTCAGTTTACAGTTTACACCATATTAATCTTAACCGTTTTACACTGGAAACAGGTTTGCGTTACAATAATTTTAAAATTCATATTCCCGATACTACAACCATTTTAAAAGTAGGTGAGGTAAATGTTTCCCCATCCTCCTTGGTTGGCAATCTGGCTTTACTTTATCACCTAAGCAAGGTTCAAAGCATTTATTCATCCTTTAGCACCAGTTACCGTATACCCAATATTGATGACATGGGAACCCTGGGGTTGGTTGATTTCAGATACGAAATACCTGCATACACGATCAAGCCCGAAAAAACCTACAACACGGAAATTGGATACCGTGCAAGTACAAAACGAATTGAAACATCCATAGCCTTTTTTTATATGCACCTTGCCGATTTAATAACAAGGGTTCAAGTACCCGGCGAACAAGTTGGGGGGTATAATGTGTATATTAAAGAAAATAGTCAGGAATCCTACATTCGTGGGATAGAAGGATCATTTGATTTTATATTTTTAAAATACTTTACCTTAAAAACTAATGCTTCTTATTGTTATGGTCAAAATTTATCAAAGAGTGAACCCATGCGAAGGATCCCTCCGTTTAACGGGCGGATAAGCCTTTCATACACTAATAAAAAATGGCAGGCATCTGCTGAAAATATTTTTGCCGGAAAACAGAACCGTTTAGCACAGGGCGATAAGGACGATAATAGAATTCCAAAGGGAGGCACACCTGGCTGGAATGTGATTAACATTTATGGAAGTTATTCGGTAAATAGGTTTGCAATCCGTTCAGGTCTACAAAATATTTTAAACACTGATTACAGGACCCACGGAAGCGGGATTAACGGAATGGGAAGAAGTGTATTTTTATCCTTACAAATAAATTTATAACCAATGAATATAGAAACTAAAGTTGATGAAATAATTTCGCTTTACAGCAATTTTGGTAACGAAGATTACATCGGTGAGCCTGTATCACAAATAGAACACATGGTTCAATGTGCCCAATTGGCAGAGGAGGCCGGAGCAGAACAAGAAGTAATACTTGCGGCTTTTTTTCATGATATCGGGCATTTATGCGAATTCGCATTTCCGGATGAAACACTAAGTAATATGAATGGATTGGGTGTGGTTAACCATGAAAAAATTGGGGCAAACTATTTACGCAATCAGGGTTTTTCTGAAAAAATTGCAAAATTGGTGGAATCGCATGTTCAAGCCAAAAGATACCTTACTTACACCTTTCCTAATTATTATAATCAACTTTCGGAAGCCAGCAAAAAAACGCTTGAATTTCAAGGTGGGGTAATGACCGAAGAGGAAGCATTAAACTTTGAATCGGACGAATTATCAGAGTTGTATGTAGCGTTACGCCTTTGGGATGAAAAAGCCAAAGAGCCAGATAAGCCAATGCCGGATTTAGACCACTATAAAAATATGATGATAAACCACCTTACTTCAAATCAAAAAAATGGAAATTGAACTTGTAGTATTTGACATTGCCGGTACCACGGTAAAAGATAATGGTGAAATAGCCATTGCCTTCCAATCGGCCTTTTTCGATTATGGTTATAAAATCCCTTTGGAAAGTATAAACCCTTTAATGGGTTATAAAAAATCAGAAGCTATAAAAAAAATATTAATAGAATTTGAGCCCAACAAGGAAAAAATTACTGAGATATTGATAGATATTGTTCACCGAAAATTTAGACGGATTATGGTGGAATATTATTCTCAAACCCAAGATTTACAACCCCTTCCTTATGCCGAAGAAATATTTGAATATTTGCATTCCAAAAACATTAAAGTCGGTCTTGATACAGGTTTTTCAAAAGAAATAACAGATGTAATTATTGAAAGATTGGGTTGGTTAAGGGATAAAAAAATAGATGCGTATGTATGCAGTGATGAAGTAGAATTTGGGCGGCCTCACCCATTTATGATAGCCAAAATAATGGCTACCCTAAATTTATCGGATGTAACTAAAATAATTAAAATAGGGGATACGGAGGTGGATATAAATGAAGGTATAAACGCAGGTTGTAAATACAGTATCGGGATAACTACCGGAGCCTATTCCGAAGATGAATTAAATCCTCATAACCCATCGTTTATAATTAATAGTTTGCAGGAATTAATTCCAATTATAGAACCATTGCTATAGGTTTCAAATGCAGGATACCGCACTTTTATTGACAGGTAAACAGAAATTAAGCAACTGGTTAAACCATTCAACCTTTGCGTTTGTTGCTTTTGCCTCATTAACGGTATTTGTTATTTACACCTCCATGTATGGTTTTAGAAAGCCATATACGGTTGGAATTTACAGCCAACTATCCTTTCTTGGAATATCCTATAAGGTTTGTTTGGTCATTGCACAGGTGATTGGCTATATGATAAGTAAATTTTATGGTATTAGATTTATATCTTCCATGAACCCTCAATACAGGGCCAATTATATCCTTTTATTTATTGGCATTGCCTGGTCATCGCTATTATTATTTGCCCTGATACCCCCACCCTATAATATTATTTGCATGTTCATTAACGGGTTGCCATTGGGTATGGTATTTGGTTTGGTGTTTGGTTTTATTGAAGGCAGGCGGACTACCGAAATAATGGGAGCCATGTTGGCCGTTAGTTTCATATTCGCATCAGGACTTTCAAAAACCATTGGTAAATGGTTGCTTCTGGATTTCAATATATCAGAGTGGTGGATGCCATTTGCAGCAGGTGGTTTCTTTGTACTTCCCTTGCTTTTTTTTATTTGGATGCTTCGGCTATTGCCCCCACCATCCGCAGAGGATATTGCTTCACGAAATATCAGGCTGCCTATGACAAGAGTAGAACGAAAACAGTTTTTATCACAATTTGGCCTGCCCATGGCTACTGTAGTATTTGCTTATGCTATTTTTACCATCGTCAGGGATTTTTGCGAAGATTTTGCAAATGAGCTTTGGATGGAAACCGGTTATAAAAATAATGCAGGTATTTTTGCTCAAACCAATACCATTATTGCGCTGGTAGTCCTGGGTTTTATAGCGGCCTTTTTCCTTATTAAAAACAATAGCCGAGCATTCAGGCTTAGTCATTATCTGGTTATTTTTGGTCTTTGCTTGCTTACTGTATCAACGGCTGCTTACAATTTGCATAAAATTTCTACCCTTGTCTGGATGATAATTGCAACATCAGGCTTATATCTGGCCTATTTGCCTTTCAATTGTTTGTATTTCGAACGAATGTTGTCCACCTATCGAATGACTGCCAACATTGGGTTTGCCATGTATATTGCCGATGCTTTTGGGTATTTGGGAACCGTATTGGTTTTGTTGGTTAAAGAATTTATTACGATAAAATATTCATGGGTAGATTTTTTCACCTTTTTATTTTATTCAGCCGGGTTTTTAGGTATCATTTTAATTTCCATTACTTTGATACTTCATTCACATTTATTAAAAAAAATTAAATGCAACTAACTAAAAAAGCAGTGGTAATTGGTGCCGGTATTGTTGGCTTAGCCACCGCAAGAGCTTTGGCATTAAAAGGTTTTAAAGTAACTATATTTGAACGAAGTGAAAAAGCGGTGGGTGCTTCCATACGCAATTTTGGGATGATCTGGCCTATTGGTCAACCCGAAGGTGAGTTATATAACAGGGCTATTCGCAGCAAACAAATCTGGAAAGAAATTGCCGACGGTAGCGGGATTTGGTTTGAAGAAGCCGGAAGTCTGCACCTTGCCCATCATCAGGATGAATGGGAAGTTTTGCAGGAACTTTATGAGATTTTTAAAACTCAGGGAAGACCTGTTAAACTATTAGATAGTGAAACTATTCTCAGTTCTTACAATTGCATAAAGGAAAAAGGCCTTTTGGGTGGATTATTCAGTGAAACCGAAACTATCGTTGATCCAAGGGAGGCCATTGCATCTATACCTAATTATTTAACAGAACAATTAGGGGTTAATTTTATTTGGTGCAAAACTATAACCAATGTTGAAAGTAACAGGGTTTGGGTGAACGAGGAAATTTTTGATACTGATATTGTCTGTATTTGTAGCGGGGCCGATTTTGAAATTCTGTACCCCGAAGTATTTAATAAACTTGAAATTACAAAGTGTAAATTACAAATGTTGCGTTTTAAAACGAATGAAGAAACCAGGCGATTGGGAACTTCCTTATGCGGTGGTTTGTCATTAATTCACTACTCCAGTTTTAAAGCTGCACCGTCACTTAATCAATTGCAGAAAAGGTATGATGAAGAAATGGGCGAATATATAAAATGGGGCATTCACGTGATGGTTGCACAAAATGGAAATGGGGAATTAACCGTTGGTGATAGCCACGAATATGGTTTAAAATTCGATCCGTTCGACAAGGCCCATATCAACGAATTGATATTAAAATATCTGGATGAATTTACAATTACAAACGGCTGGAAGCCTATTGAAACCTGGCATGGCATCTATCCGAAAATGACAAACGGACAAGCGGGGGTTTTTATGGAGGTGGACAGAGGGGTTTATATAATTAATGGACTGGGCGGTGCTGGTATGACACTCAGTTTTGGTTTTGCAGAAGAAGTTATTGAAACAATTTAAAAGAATAAATAGAAAATTATATGAAACATATTTTAACATTAATGTTCTTTGGAATAATGTTTTTGCAGGCAAGAGCTCAAACCCTTGAAGAAATTGAACGTAACAGGATCAACCTTCCCAATTCATGGAGTCTTACTCCTGTTGGAAAAAGCTTACCCTTAGGTGATTTGCCTTTGAATATGGCGGTTTCCAAATCCAAAAAATACTTGGCGGTAACCAATAATGGACAAAGCAAACAAAGTCTTCAAATAATTGATGTAGACAAAGGAAAAATAATTGCGGAAATAGCCATCAAAAAATCATGGGTTGGATTAAAATTCAGTGATAATGATAAATTCTTATATGCAAGTGGTGGTAATGATAACCGTATTTTAAAATACGCTTTTACTAAAAATACCCTTTCCTTGGTAGATTCCATTAGTCTTGGTGAAAAATGGCCAAATAAAATTTCACCCGCAGGAATAGAAATAGATGATGAAAATAATATTTTATATGTGGTAACTAAAGACAATAATTCCCTATACTGTATTGACCTGTTAACAAAAAATATCACCCAACAAATATCACTACCAGGCGAAGGTTATTCATGCAAACAATCACCAACAAAAAAAGAATTATACATTTCCTGTTGGGGCTGCGCTAAACTAATTGTGTTTAATATTTTTGATAAAAAAATTAGTAATGAAATAGTTGTAGGCAGCAATCCAAATGATTTTTGTATTACAAAAGATGGCAAATATTTATTTGTGGCCAACGCCAATGACAATTCCGTTTCTGTAATTGACCTTCAAAATTACAAGGTAATGGAAACGCTGAATTGTGCTTTATACCCAAATTCATTAATGGGTTCCACTACAAACAGTGTTGCATTGAGTGAGGATGAAAAAACTATTTATATTGCGAATGCCGATAACAATTGCCTTTCGGTATTTGATGTAAGTACACCCGGAAGCAGCCTATCGAAAGGCTTTATCCCGGTGGGTTGGTATCCTACTTCGGTAAAAGTTGTTAAAAATAAAATTTTTGTGGCCAATGGCAAAGGGTTTACCTCTCTGGCAAATCCCGATGGGCCAAACCCAGTAAACAAAAAAATAAAATTGAGTTATCAAAAAGGCGACCCTGATAAACCCAAAGAGGTGCAATACATTGGTGGTTTATTTAAAGGAACCATGAGTATTATAGCAGTTCCTGACGACAAACTTTTGAGTCTTTACTCAAAAGTGGTTTATAACAATACGCCTTATACCAAAAACAAAGAAACGAAAGCTGACGGAGAGGAAGGAAACCCTATACCCCGAACTGTGGGTGAACCAAGTCCCATTAAATATGTTTTTTATGTTATTAAAGAAAACAGGACGTATGACCAGGTTTTATCAGATATGCCGGGAGGTAATGGAGATACAAGCCTTCTTTTATTTGGAGAAAAAATAACCCCAAATCAGCACAAACTGGCTAAGGAATTTGTTTTACTTGATAATTTTTATGTGGACGGAGAAGTGAGTGCTGATGGCCATAACTGGAGTATGGGTGCTTATGCCAATGACTATTTGGAAAAAACCTGGGTAACAAGTTATGGTGGCAGAGGTGGGGATTATGATGGCGAAGGTGGCAGGACGATTGCCAATAACAAAAACGGATTTCTTTGGGATCATGCGCAAAGAGCCGGAATAACTTTCAGGACTTACGGCGAATTTGCAGATAATTATAAACCCAACATCCCGGTTTTAAACGATCATTACTGCCGTTATTACACCAGTTGGGATGAAACCGTAAGGGATACAACCCGTGTGGGCCAATGGAAAAGGGATTTTGATTCGTTGCTGGCCATTAATAAGTTACCCCAACTAAATACGTTACGATTCATTAACGACCATACCGAAGGATTGAGATTGGGCAAGCCAACACCTTATGCTCATGTAGCAGATAATGATTTAGCGGTTGGAATGTTTATAGAATATTTAAGCAAAAGCCCAATTTGGGAGCAAAGTGCCGTATTTATTTTGGAAGACGATGCCCAGGACGGTCCCGACCATGTGGATGCCCACAGAAGCACAGCTTATCTGGCAGGAGGTTATGTAAAACGAAATTTTGTAGATCACACCATGTATTCTACGTCTTCCATGTTGCGAACCATGGAACTGATATTAGGTATACCCCCAATGACCCAATATGATGCCGCCGCAACCCCCATGTGGAGGTGTTTCAGTGCCAAACCAAATCTTGATAAATTTACAGCTTTGCAATTGCAAACCGATATAAATGCAAAGAATATAAAAACCGGTTATTGGCAACAAAAAAGTGAGACATTTGATTTTTCGGCAGAAGACCGGATAAATGACCGCGATTTTAGTGAGGTAATATGGAAAGCTGTAAAGGGGGAGAATGCCGAATTGCCCGCACCAAAAAGAGCTGCTTTTGTTAAAAATGTAAAAGGAGATGGTGATTAAACAAATTTTGTCAGCTGAGGCACGAAACATCTATGATTCCTCCTTCGTCGGAATGATAAAATAATACTGGTCATATCAATCCCAGACTTTTTATTTCTAAATATTTATTTACTGTATTTAAAGTTAAATCCTCGGGCTTCGTTAAAATGGTTTTAATGCTATGATTTTTTAGTTCTTTGGCTATAAGCGTTTTTTGAAAAATAAACCGCTCAGCTATCACTTCGTTATAAATTTCTTCTAACGTTGCAGGGCTTTTCTTGCTCAATTCTATTATTTCCGAATTTTGAAACATTACCAAAACCAAAACATGACGTTTGTTTAATTTTTGCAGGATGGGTAAGATGCGGTACAAATTGTGTGTCGTCTCAAAATTGGTATACAAAAACAAAAGGCTGCGTTGTTTTATGTTTTGATTAATGTATTGATAAAGTAATTCATAGTTGGCCTCGTATTGGCCTTGCCTTTCATTATACAGGGCTTGCAGGATTTTACCTATTTGCCCTG
>JBJXDS010000335.1:0-5133 GCA_046154525.1 Bacteroidia bacterium | reverse complement strand
CCTATTAAAAACCTTATTATAAGATTGAGTATAACTACTAAAAAGGTTGGCGAATTGCTTGCTAATTCTGGATTCTAACTTTTGGAAAGTTTGAGACTTTCCAAAAGTTTCTTCAATCAAAACTTCCTCTTTCGTCCGTATCAAAAAATGAAAATGATTAGGCATCAAACAATAGGCAAACGTATCGGCCACCGGTAGTATAAAATGAGCAAATCGTTTTAAAAAAAATCATAATTATCTTCGGTTCTAAAAAGGTTTTCGTTTCCGTTAGCGTGGTTATAAATATGGTAGAAAGTTTCTTGTTCCATAAAGTAATTTCATTCGCAATAAAAGGCTTTTAGTTTATTATATCAAAAACCTCGGAGGGTCTAAGTTGCCTAATACCAAAACCATTATGAACGTTACTTAAATCACAAAGCATGGGTGTTCTAAAGGCTCTTTCTAAAGAGCAATTGTAAATAGTTTTTACCTTAATTTTTGATTTCATAAATAAATTTACCATTAACGGTTGGGTATATGAAGCGTGGCGGCATCGGAGCCGATAAGCTTTCCTTTAGAACAAAAGTAATTGGAAGAAGACACTTTCACAAACTAAAAACCAGCCATGATTTATATACCCTGTTATCGGCTGGCGTTCTTCTGTATTATCTCCATTTTAAATATTATAGACAGGTTGAATATTAGGCAATAGATCATTGAATTCAAGTGCTGCAAAATAATATCGTCCATGAATTACATCCTTATCTTTGTATTGATCGTATACTTTTTTTCTATCTGCTAAATATAGTTGAAAGTAATCAAAGCAACTGTCATCATTGCATTTTCTTAGGATAAGAGCTTTGTAAAATTTGTAATAAATCCCTAATCCCAGCGCTTCGTATTCATCTGTGGTTTTTATATATTCATATACTTTCAGTGGATTCGAATATTCATTAAAATATGGGATGGCTTTATTGCAGCAAAAATCATTGTAAATATCTAGGATATATTCAACCTCATCAACCGAAACAAAATCAATTCCGTTTGAATTGTTAGAATGGAATGAAAATGCAGGAGCAAAATTTGGATGAAAATTGGAATCCATTCTTTCTCCTGGTTTTCCACCAAATAATTTGTGTTTCCTTAAAACATCGGTTACTTCTAAATCAAAATCCTTAAAATAGCTTATTGCGTAGAATCCATTAAAAACAAAGCTTGTACCATAGGTTGAAAAACCCCAGCCCATGCTTTGCCTCAAAATTTTACTATTTCTGTAAATTCCTCCGCCATTAGTGCTTTTTTCAATTTTGAAACCATTTTTTACGGCTTCCTCTTGTACTGCATTATAAAATAGGTCTTGTAAGGCAGGTAACAATATTTTTCGCGGAGTAGGTTCAGGCTCCCCAAAAGGATTTCCAAACTTACCTAAGTCCTTGGTTCCCTCTTTTGGTAAAATTAAATACCGGCACATTTTCTCTGTGGTTTCAATTTCGGAGTAGTCCTGGCCGAGTAAATGAGTTATATATTTAAAGACGACCTGTTGGGCATTATCGGCATCACCTTCAAAGGTCTGTTCTTCTCCCTCATCTACTTGGTTTTCCTGTTTGAAATCCAATAATGATCGTTTCAATTTGCCATTTTCCCAATAATTCAGATTATATAGTTTTTTTGAGTCAAAATGTGCAAAAGCCATTGAATCATAATCTTCAAATTCGAATACATACATTGATAGAATTTTATTAAGAAATAGTAAGGTTCCTGTTTCTGTGAAATAGATGTCACAATAACCATATCTTCTCCAGTCCTTTACAGAATCTCCAAATTCAACTTCTTCTTTCGCCTTAAAAACGCACCCCAACTGCTTTTGAAGTTCCTCTATGTAATTTCTGAAACTCTTATTAATTGCAAGTCCGAAAATATTCGTTTCCATGGTTCTTTATTGTTTGTTTTGCTATTTTGATTGTTATATTGGGTGTGGTTTTAAACGCTTGCCGATAACTTGTTTATACCCCTGACAAAGTTAGACATATACAACAGATAGCATGTTGGATAAGCCTGATTTCCTATCAGGGCAATCCACCAAAAGTATTTTATTAAATTTATATATCCAAATCATCAAAAGGGCTTTGAAGGTTTTTTAAAAACCCTTCTCCTTCATAAGATAAGGGGAGAGTTTTCAATTCCAAAATTCCATTATCTTTGCCCCAATGACCCCTGAACGCAATTATCATATTATTTTAGTTCCATCCGAACTGGGCTGCGGGGCAAGGGGGGCAAGTCATGGACCCGAGGCTATAATGTATGCCGATATTACCCGCAACGGTGATTTTTTCAACCGATTTTTCTTTACCCGGATAGAAGACCATAACTATGAACTGATACATCCTTCGCCCTTTAAACATGCCAAATACATTGACCATATAAGTAAAGTAATTGATGGGGTGATAGATGAGGTGGAAGATTGCTTTGATTACGATCAGTTTCCACTTATACTCTCAGGCGACCACAGCAATGCCATTGGTACTATAGCTGCTATTAAAAATTTTCATCCAACCAAACGCCTAGGTGTAATATGGATTGATGCCCATGCCGATTTACACTCGCCGTACACCACACCAAGTGGTAATGTGCATGGCATGTCGCTGGCAGCAAGCCTGGGTGATGTGTACAGTTCTGATAAAATTAATAAAATAGACGAAGCCACCAAGCATTATTGGAAAAAACTGACCCATGCCGGCGACCGTCATATTCATCCCAAACTATTGCCCGAAGATGTAGTTTACATTGACATTAGAGATTTGGAAGCCCCCGAATGGAAGGATATAAATGATAATAAAATAAAATACTTTGGCCCCGATGACATTAAGGGGAGCCCCATAAAAAAAATAGCTCAGGAAACCTTGGATTATCTTAATAAATGCGATTTAATTTATGTGTCATTTGATGTGGATAGTATGGACCCCAGTGTATCAATGGGTACTGGTACCAGTGTGCCAGATGGTATTACCTTGCCTCATGCTAAAGAATTATTGAGTTATTTATTTCATTCGCCTAAGCTCATTGCTTTAGAAATAACTGAGGTGAATCCGCTGGTTGACAAGGAAAATAAGATGGCTATTGCGGTTTTAGAAATATTGGATTTTTTGATACCGAAGGAATAAAAAGCAAATTCCAAATCCCAAAACCCTTTTATAAATAAAGGTTGTTTTTTGGCATTTTGGATTTGAAATTTGAAATTTCATTTTTGGAATTTATGTGAACTTAATGATTGAATATTTGTTTATTTAATACTATGTACCAAACTAAAAACCCCTCCGAATCTCTCACCATAATGACTGAAATCGTTTTACCAAACGATACCAATACCTTAAACAATTTAATGGGAGGGAGGCTGCTACACTGGATGGACATAGCATCGGCCATTGCAGCGCAAAAACATTGTAATTCAATAGTAGTAACTGCTGCAGTAGATAGCGTTTCGTTTAAAGAACCCATAAAATTAGGTGATGTGGTAAATATTAAAGCATGGGTTACCCGTTCATTCAGCACATCCATGGAAGTATTTATAGAAGTTTGGGCCGAGAATATACCCAAAGGTGAAAAATTAAAATGCAACGATGCCTATTATACCTTTGTGGCTTTAGATTCGAGAAACAAGCCTGTGAGGGTTCCTTCTGTGGAGCCTCAAACTCCCGAGGAAATTGAAAAATATGCCGGGGCATTGCGTCGCCGCCAATTGAGGTTAATTTTAGCTGGAAAAATACAACCAGAAGATGCGCAGGAACTGAAAAATTTATTTATTAGGTAATTAATTAGTTGAGCCTCAAAAAGTCCATTACCTCAGTATTCTTGCTCTTTTTAAAAAGAAAACAAATAAAATATTCTGCAAGGTTTTTGATTTTTTCCTTACCAACCTTTCAGAAAAAGATAAATTCCATTAAGACCTGAATTTTGACAATTTTTCCTCTAGAACCGAAGATTCGGGTTAAGGTGCGGGGGGCATGGTAAAAAGGCGGGGGTGCGGTGGAAATTAGCTTGGGAGCATCTTTTTACCTTGATTTTTTGGTTCTTTTTCATCTAAGGAAAAAGAACAGAAACTAAATCCTTAAGGGATTCCTAAAGCTAACCGAATTTTATACGTTTTGTGTTTCTCCTTTTTTGCTTGCCCAAAAAAGGAGCAAAAAATGGCACCAACAAAACCAACTTCAAAATTTTCTCAAAGAGTGTTCGTAACTTCAAAGATGGTTAAGAAAATTTTGAAGTTCGCTCTTTTGTTGGATCCCAGCCGCACCCATTCGAATGATGCCATTCGGACTATTTTTTCTTACACCTAAAATTGACTTTTTGAGGTTCGACTAATTAATTAGCTTTCAGCATTTCATCATACTTGTTCCTGTTGTAAGGATTAAGTTGAACAAGAAGTTCATAAGCACGATTTTTTTGGGTTGGTGAGGCCTTGCTATATATCTTTACCAACTCCTTACTTTTGGCTTCAAAAAACAGAAATAGGGTAAATGAATTGGGATAGATATTATATATTTTTTTAAGTTCAGTAAGTCCATCAATTATTGATATACGGCCCTTGTCAAGGTCTTTATACATTATATCCATCCCTTTAATATGGTAGAGATAAAAGGTATTATGAATTGTTTTGTAGCGTTCGTCCATCATATTTTCAATTAAAAACCAACGGTTGAAACCATTTTTTCCATCGCGAATGCTCCATCCGTATTCGTTCATGGCCAGGTTTTTAATATTTTGGGCTTTACGAAAATAATTTAAACCACCATCCTGTGCGTAAGAATCATAATCCAGTCCTAATATAAGATTTGCGTAAAACCCTAAAAGGCTTGTGAGTTGACTGGTGTAGGCATTCTCCTGAAAATCAAGAGGCAGATATAAGGAGTATTTAAAATCCCAGTTATCCATATGCCTAAAAAGTATGGAATTATAAGTAGAACCAAAAACGGGGCGACTCGATTGAATTTCAACCGTGGCTGTAAAATTATCGGTTTCCTGAGTTTTGAGGTTGATAATAAAGGTGCAATCTATTTTTTCATTAATCTGAATTTTATCATCGCTCCATTTTTTATTGTTCAAAAAATTAAAAACAGCCATTTGTAAGTCGGCTACCAAAGCTTTATCAGGATTGGC
>JBJXDS010000334.1:0-6056 GCA_046154525.1 Bacteroidia bacterium | reverse complement strand
TCAATTTTTTTAAAATCCTTACCCAAAAATTCTTTTATTTCTTGGGGAGCTGAATAAAAAATATTGGGTTCCTGGGCATAGGTTAGCTTGCTTAAAATAATGAGGTTTACCACTAAAATTATAAATTTCATATTCAATAGATTTTTTTTAAATTTTTCCTTTTGTAATCAATCTTCCCAAATTATGAAAATACATTACAGCGGCCCCCAACACACAATAAACAGGGTTACTTTTTCTCAAACTTTCATTGCCCTGAAAATGCTTATGGCCAATATGTGGAAATAAGTATCCGGCGAAAATAGCCACCGGAATTAAAAACCAAATTTTAAAAATAATGGAAATAACAATCCCAACGATAAATGAAGTAGTGCCAAAAAAATGAATAATCTGGTTTCTGGTATTGCTGTGTTCCTTTAAATATAGGGTATTATAAAACTCCCAAAATGATGTGAACCAACCCATTTTTAATTTGCAAATAAATTTTAAATCAAAAAACGCAAATAAAAATTAACTTATCCTTGTGTATCGATTAAATTAGCTTTTAAATAGTCGCGGTTCATGGCGGCAATATTTGTCAGTGAAATTTCTTTGGGACATTCGGCACTGCAAGCACCAGTATTGGTACAAGCCCCAAATCCTTCTTTATCCATTTGCGCTACCATAGCCCTTACCCGTTGCATCCGCTCGGGCTGACCTTGCGGCAAATGTGCCAATTGATTAACCTTGGCCGAAACAAACAACATGGCCGAAGCATTTTTGCAAGCCGCCACACAAGCCCCGCAACCAATACAGGCAGCAGCCGCAAAAGCCATATCGGCTTCGGTTTTGGGAATAGGAAGGGTGTTGCCGTCCTGGGCGTTTCCAGTATTTACGGATACATATCCACCCGCTGCAATTATCCTATCAAACGCCGAGCGGTCAACCGTTAAATCTTTTATAACTGGAAAAGCCGAAGCCCTCCAGGGTTCTACTACAATGGTATCACCATCTTTAAAACTCCGCATGTGCAGTTGGCAAGTGGTAATGGCATCTTTCGGACCATGCGGTCGTCCATTGATGTGCATACTGCAAGCCCCGCAAATACCTTCCCGGCAATCGTGGTCAAAGGCAATGGGTTCATCCCCTTTGGTTATGAGTTCCTCATTAAGCACATCAAACATTTCCAAAAACGACATATCCGGCGATACCTCATTTACCTTATAGGCTACCAATTTGCCTTTTTCCTTCGTGTTTTTCTGCCTCCATACTTTCAGGGTCAGGTTCATATTACCGCTCATTTTTGTTATTGAGTTATTTGTTATTGAGTTATTGGTTTAATATTTAGTACTTAATTTTAAAACATTAAAATTTACAGTTCAACATTCTATTTATAACTGCGTTGGGCAATCTTTATATTTTCAAATTTCAGTTCTTCCTTGTGCAGGTTCCAGTTCATATTATTGAATTCCCAGGCAGCCACATACGAATAGTTGTCATCGTCCCGTTTGGCCTCTCCTTCTTCGGTTTGCATTTCTTCTCGGAAATGGCCTCCGCAACTTTCGTTTCGCTCCAATGCATCCATGCACATCAATTCCCCTAATTCAATGAAATCAGCTACTCGTCCTGCTTTTTCCAATTCTGGGTTAAATTCATCTGAAGTTCCGGGAACTCTTACATCTTTCCAAAATTCCTCACGGATGGATTGAATTTCTTTAATGGCCTCTTTCAATCCTTCGGCATTACGAGCCATGCCGCATTTATCCCACATCACTTTACCTAATTTTTTATGGAAATGATCAACGGATTTTGTTCCGTTTATGGTTAATAGTGTGTTCAATTGTTCTTTTACATTTTTTTCAGCTTCCACAAAGGCTTCGTGGTCGGTAGAAATAGCTTTGGTGGCAATTTCTTTGGATAAATAAGCTCCAATGGTATAAGGAATTACAAAATATCCATCGGCCAATCCCTGCATGAGTGCCGAAGCTCCCAAACGGTTAGCCCCATGGTCGCTGAAATTAGCTTCGCCCAAAGCATACATTCCCGGAACCGTGGTCATTAAATTATAATCTACCCATAATCCACCCATGGTGTAATGCACCGCAGGGTAAATCCGCATAGGCGATTCGTAAGGGTCTTCACCTGTAATTTGTTTATACATGTCAAACAGGTTTCCGTATTTTTCCTTAACAACATCTTTTCCTAATTTTAAAATTTCAGAATCTTTTGGGTCAATCAAACTTTGCTTGGTGGCTTCTACCCTACCGTAACGCATCATGTTGAATTTAAAATCTAGGTACACCGCCATTTTTGAAGTTCCTACCCCAAATCCCGCATCGCAGCGTTCTTTGGCAGCACGGCTGGCCACATCCCTTGGTACTAAATTTCCAAAGGCAGGATAACGCCGTTCCAAATAATAATCCCGTTCTTCTTCTGGTATTTCGCTTGGGTGACGGGTATCTCCCGCTTTTTTAGGCACCCAAATCCGTCCGTCATTTCTTAATGATTCACTCATCAACGTTAATTTACTTTGATGATCGCCACTTACCGGAATGCAGGTTGGGTGAATTTGTGTAAAACAAGGATTGCCAAAATATGCCCCTTTTTTATGGGCTTTCCAGGCAGCGGTAACATTGCTACCCATAGCATTGGTGCTCAAATAAAATACATTTCCATATCCTCCTGTGCAAAGCAAAACAGCATGGCCAAAATGGCGTTCCAGTTCACCCGTTATTAAATTCCGGGCAATAATTCCCCGGGCTTTACCGTCAATTATTACCACTTCCAACATTTCGTGACGGCTAAACATTTCCACCGTTCCCATACCAATTTGCCTTTCCAAAGCACTGTAAGCCCCCAACAACAATTGTTGGCCGGTTTGTCCGGCTGCATAAAACGTGCGTTGCACCTGGGTTCCGCCAAAGGAGCGGTTGCTTAACATTCCTCCATATTCGCGGGCAAAGGGAACTCCCTGAGCCACACATTGGTCAATAATATTTGGGCTTATTTCCGCTAATCGGTAAACGTTGGCTTCCCGTGCACGGTAATCTCCGCCTTTAATTGTATCATAAAATAAGCGGTAAACGCTGTCCCCATCGTTTTGATAATTTTTGGCAGCATTAATTCCGCCTTGGGCTGCAATGGAATGTGCCCGGCGGGGACTATCCTGAAAACAAAAACATTTTACCTTATAACCCAACTCAGCCAAGGATGCCGCGGCGGCAGCACCAGCCAAGCCACTGCCAACCACTAAAACTTCCAAACTTCGCTTGTTGGAAGGATTTACAAGAGGAACTGTACTTTTATATTTGGTCCATTTGGTTTCAAGTTGGCCTTCCGGAATATTTGAATTTATTGACATTGTTTTAATTGCTAAATTTTTAAAATTATTGAATCCAACCCAAATACATACTAATAGGCATCATGGCAAAAATTAAAGGAACGATTATGCTAAACCAAAACCCTATCATTTTAATGAGTGGTGTGTATTTTTTATGCGTCCATCCCATGGTTTGAAACGCCGATTGAAATCCATGCATTAAATGATACGATAGGGAAACCATGCCCAAAACATAAAAAATAACCACCCAGGGATAAGCAAACATTTCAATCATTTCCACAAAAAGGGTGGTGCTTCCCCCGGTTATTTCATCGGTAAGGCGGCTTGTTACCCAAAAGTGGCGTAGATGAATAATTAAGAAAACTAAAAGCAAAGTGCCCAACATTCCCATAGATCTAGAATACCATTTACTGTTTGCTTTGCCATTGCTCACAGAATATTGAACCGGACGGGCCTTGCGGTTTTCAAATACTAAATAAAGGCCTTGAAAAATATGTAAAAGCAAGCCGATGAATAAACCAATTTCAGCGGTTCTGATTATAACGTTAGAACCCATGAATTCGGCGGCAATAGTAAATAACTCTCCACCATCGTTCATAAAAATAAGGGAATTTACCCCGCAGTGAACCACCAGAAATGTTATTAAAAACAGGCCGGTAAGACCCATAATTATTTTTTTGCCAATGGAAGATTTTAAAAGAAAAGAGAATGCACTCATGAATTATTTTATGATTTTAGATAAAAGGTTTATGATTTTCATGCCTATCAAATTTTAGATTTTACAGCCTATAAAAATAACAGCGAATTTACCCTTTAGGTTTGATTTTGAAAGTTTAAAAATAGTAGATAGAACGGTTCTAAATAAATTGGTATAAACTTTTCCAAAGTTTTAAACTTATGGAAAGTTAAACGTCACTTAAAGTATTTTTGCACCACTCATTTCATGTACCGATTAATAAAATCCATCCTTTTTTTATGGTCGCCTGAAAAAGCCCATTATATCACCATGGGTTTGCTTTCGTTTGTTCATAAATTTCCAGGTGGCAAATGGATTTTGGAAAAATTATTTTGTTACAATTCAGAAAAAACAAAAATTAGTATTGCTGGAATAACCCTAAAAAATGGAGTAGGATTGGCGGCTGGATTTGATAAAAACGCCCGTTATATTGATGTATTAGCAAGCCTGGGTTTTGGGTTTATTGAAATTGGGACGTTAACCCCAAAGCCTCAGGATGGAAATGAAAAACCCCGTTTGTTTCGGTTGCCAAAAGACGAGGCTCTGATAAACCGCATGGGATTTAATAATAATGGAGTGGATGCAGCAGTGGAGCTACTAAAAAAGGTAAAATCGGATATTACAATTGGGGGAAATATTGGCAAAAATAAGTTAACCCCTAACGAAGAAGCCTATACCGATTATGCTTATTGTTTTGAAAAACTGTATAAACACGTTCATTATTTTGTGGTTAATGTAAGTTCGCCCAACACACCAGGCCTGCGTGAATTGCAAGAAAAACCCGCTTTGAAAAAAATATTAACAGGTTTACAAACTCTTAGAATCGATTATATAAACCAAGGTCAAATTTCAAAACCTATTTTTTTAAAAATAGCCCCCGACTTAACTCACAGCCAGTTGGACGATATTATAGATTTGGCCTTGGAAATAAATTTGGATGGGTTAGTGGCTACTAATACAACGATAGACCGCTCTAATTTAAAAACCACTAAAGCCGAATTACGCGAAATTGGAAACGGCGGCCTTAGCGGAAAGCCCTTAAAAAAATCAGCAGATGAGGTTTTAAAATATCTGGCCGAGAGACTCCAATACAAAGTGCCTATAATAGGCGTTGGCGGCATCCATTCAGGACAAGATGCTTTGGATAAATTAAAATTAGGAGCTAAGGCTGTGCAACTTTATACCGGATTTATTTTTGAAGGGCCTTTTGTTGTGAAGAGGATAGTAAAAAAAGTAAATGATGATATTTTCTAATTTCATTCATTCACATCAAACGCATCCCGTAATCCGTTGCCAATAAAATTTACGCTCATTACCAGTAGGGCTATCATTAAGCCTGGAAAAATAGCCAGGTGCGATGCCTCGAAAGTAATAGCGCCATAATTTTCTTTTATCATTTGGCCTAAGCTGGGGGCTGGAGGTTGTAAACCCTGACCTAAGAAACTTAGGCCGGCTTCTAACAAAATGGCTGATGCAAAATTGGCTACCGACATGATGATTACTGTTCCCCATATATTGGGCAGTATATGTTTTAATATTATTCTAAAATCATTATAACCTAAAATTTTGGCAGCTTGCACATATTCCATTTCCCGGATGCTAAACACCTGGCCTCGGACTATTCTTGCCAGTTCAACCCAAGTGGTAAGTCCCACGGCCACAAATATTTGCCAAAACCCTTTGCCTATGGCCATGGTTAAAGCTATAATAAACATAAGCGTAGGCAGAGACCAAATGATATTTATAATCCACATTACTACAGCGTCTACTTTGCCTCGATAATAGCCAGCCAACAAACCCATAATCAATCCAATAATTAACGAAATAAAAACAGCAACCAACCCTACGGCAATACTTACCCTGGTGCCAATTATTATGCGGCTAAACAAATCGCGGCCATACGATGCATCATTACCCAAGAGATGGGTTTGGCGTATAGTAAAATCGGTAGGGTGAAAGAGTGATGAATTAGAAATTCCCTGAACATATTCGGTATTAAACACC
>JBJXDS010000333.1:0-3942 GCA_046154525.1 Bacteroidia bacterium | reverse complement strand
CCACCATCGCAAGTGCACCCCGAATGAGTGTGCCCATGCCAGTTGAATGCAGGGGCATAAGAGTTGCGTTCCCAATAAAATGTTCCTCTTGGAATTGAATAATTCCCAACTTCATTCATAGTTTCGGTGTTGTATAATCTGCCATTGATCATGGTAAAAGCAACCGTATTTGAATTTTTAATATCCTCCAACGGGTTTTTATCCAATATAATTAAGTCCGCTATTTTTCCCACTTCCAATGAGCCTATTTGAGAATCCATTCCCAGATAATTGGCACCGTTTAAAGTGGCCGCTCTTAGGGCTTCCATATTGGTCATTCCGCCCTGGGCAAGCATCCAAAGTTCCCAATGAACCCCAATTCCCTGAATTTGTCCATGGGCGCCAAGATTTACTTTAACCCCGGCATCGGTCAGTTTTTTACAGCTTTTTGAAACCAAAATATGTCCGTTTTCATACTCGGCCATTGGCACCATTGTGCGGTGGCGTGACCGTGAATCAATAATACTTCGTGGTGTATATTTTAATAGCTTTTGATCTTCCCAAACATTGGTGGTTTGATACCAATAGTATTCTCCGTTTAATCCGCCGTAGTTCACAATAAGTGTAGGTGTGTAACCTGTTTTGCTGGCAGCCCAAAGTTGAACTACATCCTTGTGAAGCGTGGCTATTGGTAAATTGTGTTCAATGCCGGTATGCCCATCCAATATCATAGATAAATTATGATAAAACGTAGAACCACCCTCCGGCACCACTTCTACGTTCATTTCTTCGGCAGCCTTTATTACTTGCTGCCTTTGTTCACGTCGCGGCTGGTTGTAGCTTTTTACTGAGAATGCACCGAAGGCTTTGGTTCGGCGGATGGCTGAACGTGCATCCTCCAGATTATTTACCACGGCTTTAAAATCTCCTTCGGCTCCGTATAGAATCACCCCTGTTGAAAAAATTCTTGGGCCAATCATATTGCCGGCCTTCACCATTTCCGATTGTGAAAACACCATTTCGGTATTGGAAGACGGATCGTGAGTGGTGGTAACTCCATAAGCCAAATTGGTATAATACTGCCAGTGTTTTTGAGGATTGAGCCCAAACCTGAATTGCCCCAAATGGGCATGGACATCTATTAGTCCCGGCATAATCGTTTTGCCTTTTACATCCATCACCTTGGCATCGGTGGGGATAATTACAGAACCGGTTTCCCCCAAGGCTATTATTTTATTTCCTTCAATTACAATCGTTCCGTTTTCTATCACCTTATCACCGCTCATGGTAATAATCCTTGCTCCGGTAAAAGCCAATTTCCCTTTTGGTTTGTCACTTGGAAGTACTAAATTTATTTTAATCCCAGTGGTATCAATGGCTGGCAAACTATCCGGGGCGTTATCCATAAATAAAAACCTTTTGTTAAGTTCTGTATTGAAATATTCATCACCCAACGTCCAGTTTAGTTTTTTGCTATCGCCCGACCAGTGCAAACTAATCCCTGCATCCCTTGAAACCTGTGAAACCGGAACATTGGTAGATTTTCCATCCACTTCTATCACTTGTCCTGTCATTGGCATGGAGGCTATATATACTTTGTAAAGATTGGTAAAGGCCACCCATTTATCATCAGGACTTGGAATAATGCGATGGGCATATTTTGATTTTATGATTTCACGAGGCTCTTTTCCATCAAGGTTTACCGATACCAACGTTTTGGTTAAAGCTCCAAAAAGGCTTCCCCCGGTTTGGTAATAAATTCGGGAAGCATCATTATTAAACGAAGGATACTCGCCGTCTTTGGTTACTAATTTTGTAATGGTTTTCCCATTCGGTCTCACCTCCAATGTATAAATTCCGGCTTCTTTGGTATTGTCATACCCTTGGTGGTCGTTACCTTCTTCTTTTCTGAAAACAATAAGGTTAAGGTCTTTCCTTGAAAAAGATGGTTCCCGGTAAATGGCTTTTTCGGTTGTTAATTTCTCTGGTTTGCCTTTTGGGTT
Source organism: Bacteroidia bacterium (assembly GCA_046154525.1). Taxonomy (GTDB): domain Bacteria; phylum Bacteroidota; class Bacteroidia; order NS11-12g; family UBA9320; genus JABWCE01. The sequence goes on along the minus strand of JBJXDS010000333.1, from coordinate 1,960 downwards.
GGCCAAATCCAAACGTTGAATAGCTCCCATAGTGCTGTCGTTCCATGTTACATAAACCAGCAATTTTCCATCTTTTGAAAACGAAGGTTCAAATTCAAGGTCGGCACTGTTGGTAAGTCGTGTGGGTTTTCCGTTGGGTAATGATTTTTTCCATAAAAAACCCGCTGCATTAAATATCAATGTTTTCCCATCAGGTGAAGTAACTGCCTGGCGAATGGCCTTGCTGGTAAACGAATCCGTAGCGGCATCATTTTTAAATTTTAAGGCATTTACAATACTATGGTTGGCTGTGGCTTTAAAAGGAATGTCAGAAACGGCCAATGTTTCAACATTGATTTTCCTGATTTTTCCTTCAGCCCAGATGATAATGTGTTGGTCATCGGGCGTAAAATTAAATCCGGTATAAGGCCCAAAAATAGCCCAGGCTTCCTGTTGGTCTTTGCTTAATTGGTCGTAAACAGGCCATTCTTTTCCGGTTTTCAGTTCATGAAGATATAATACTGATTTTTCTCTTACACGTTTAACAAACGCCATCACATCCCCTTTGTGTGATAGAATGGGACGAATGGCACCACCGGCTCCTCCGGTAACTCTTTCCGTTTCTCCGTTTTCTAAATTGTAGCGGTTGATAGCATATATCTGACTATTTGGGTCTTTGTTATATTGAAAATAGCCTCCCGGATACACGTCTTCGCTGTAAAAAACAAACTTTCCATCAGGCGAAGCCCAAGGTTCTCCCACATCTTGCTGGTCGTTTTTACGTTTGGTTAATTGAATTCCTGCACCACCGGTTTTATGATACATCCATATTTCACCGGCTCCTAATGAACGCCCTGAACTGAAATGTTTTTTACAAATAATATAATTGCCATCCACACTCCACACGGCATTGTTCACCAATCTAAAATCTTCCTTGGTTATTTGTTTGGGATCCGAGCCATCGGTATTCATGGTCCAGATATTATCCCCACCACCTGCATCAGAAGTAAAGCTTATTTTTTTTCCGTCAGGGCTGTATCTTGGCTGCACTTCAAACGCATGTCCGCCGCGAATGAGTTTGGCTTCTCCTCCGCTGATGGGCAAGGTGTAAATATCGCCCAGCATATCAAACACAATCTGCTTTCCATCAGGGCTAACATCCAAACTCATCCAGGTGCCTTCATCCGTGGTGATGGTTGTAGTTGTGTAGGCCGATTCAGGTGTTGAAACATCCCAGACTTTCTTTTTGTCTTTGGTTTGTGAAAAGGAAGTGGTTGAAATAAGGATTGCTAGTAGTGTGAGGAGGGTATTTTTCATTTGGGATTTTAAAAAAGAGAAAATAGATAAATGTTATTTGACAATTAGAGTCCATACTTTAGCATCATTCGTATTAAATTTTATGAGACCGAAGTCGGAATTAAAGTAAAAATAGTTTGATAACCCTTTAGTGGCTTGCAATAGGTAACAATTTTTGTAGGTTTTTTTTGAAAGAGTTAAGGTATCAAAATAACTATAACTAAACCCATGAGTATATTTAAAAACCGAATCACTTGGTTCAATAATATTTAGACTTCCCCTTGAAATGACATAGTTTGCACTTCTTTTATTTCCACTCAGATTTCCCGAAATACTATAGATACTAATACAACTACTCGAATCGCTTGTTGCAAACATTTGGTATCCAATTTTGAAAGTTTCTAGGTATTTTGATTGACACGTGAAATAATTAATAAATTGTTCACCTTGTCTTACTTCATTTGGCGTAAAAAAATGTTGAACTAATAGCCCATCCGACTTCATAACTATAGTGTCAGCATTGTTGGCACTATCAGTAAATAGTAAAATTGGGTTTGCTGTTAGTTTAAAAAAAATATCTTTATGCTTATTAAGTAGAAAATATTTAACTGGTATTTGCTCAATAGTTGATTCGGAGTTATTCTTTTTACATGAATTTATAAGAACAATCAACATGGCAAATGCA
>JBJXDS010000332.1:0-2648 GCA_046154525.1 Bacteroidia bacterium | reverse complement strand
GCCTTAATTTTGCCAATGATTTTTAAAATTATTATATAACATGCAAAATCTTAAATTTTCCAGCATTGCCATTACCATGGTTTTATTTTTTTCCTGCGGCAATACGATTAAAATTGTTTCAACCAATGGAGATGCAAAAAAAGGTAACATTGGCGAAATTACTCAGGAAGAAGCGGCTAATGGGTTAAAAGAATTATTAAAAAAAGGCACGGGCATAGGGGTTGATTTCCTATCAAAAAAAGATGGATTTTTTAAAAATTTAACTTACAAAATCCTGTTTCCACCAGAAGCCCAAAAAATGGAAAAAACCCTGAGGAAATATGGGTTTGGAAAACAATGCGACCAGGTTATTGAGAATATAAACCGGGGAGCCGAGATGGCCGTGGCCGAAGCAAAACCAGTATTTGTAAATGCCATAGTAGCCATGACAATTAAAGATGCCATTGGAATTGTGACCGGCGGCAACGGTGCAGGAACCGCTTATCTAAAACGAACCACCATGGATGAACTTAGGATAAAGTTTAAACCCATTATCCAAAAATCATTGGATAAAACGGAGGCAACAAAATATTGGACATCGGTGATGACAAGTTATAACAAAATTCCTATGGTTGAAAAAATAAACCCAGACCTAAATGCACATGTAACTAACAAGGCTTTGGAAGCCCTTTTTAGCCAAATTGAAATTGAGGAAAATAAAATTCGTAAAGACCCTATAAACAGGACTACAGAGCTTTTGAAAAAAGTATTTGATTATGCCGACTTGCTGAAGAAGAAATAGCATGTTTCATATTTCTGTCATTATCAAAGCAACCTTTCAGCATTTAAGTTAGTCTGAATAACTATAAACCGGATTTATAGTTTTACATTCGCCAAACAACGTTTTGAAAAGGGGCCTAATAATTATATTATTTTCACTATTTGCCGCTCCTTTAATAAAGGCTCAGCCCAAGGCGTTATTTAGTGCTAGCCCCAACAAAGGGTGTTCTCCCGCCTCCATCAAATTTATAAATCAAAGTACAGGTTCAGGGCTTACCTATTTTTGGGATTTGGGAAACGGGAACACAAGTACCCTGGCTGAACCCAAGGCTATTTATTACACCCCAGGTTTTTATACCATAAAATTAAAAGTAACCGACAAATCGGGCAAAATTGATAGCGTCACCAAATCAAAATACATTGAAATTTTTAGAAATCCCAAAGCTGATTTTGGGGCTAAAGTCGTAAAAGGCTGTGTGCCTTTTGATCCGGGACTTACCGATAAAAGCACACGGGGAAGTGGCATGATAAATAAGTGGACCTGGGATTATGGCGATGGAAAAGTATCTACTGGTTCATCACCAGTGTATTCCTACACCAACCAAGGGGTTTATAAAATTTCATTATTAATTGAAGACGCAAACGGGTGTAAAGATTCGTTAAGTAAAAGTAATTATATCACCGCCAGCGAAACACCTCAAATACTTTTTATGGCTGATAAAACGTATAGTTGTACCAAGCCTCTTAGTGTAAATTTTACAAATAAATCTACTGGCCTTGCGAGTGGTGATCAATTTGAATGGGAGTTTGGAGATGGAACCAAATCAACGGATAAGAACCCTAAAAAAACCTATAACGATACCGGAAGTTTTAGTGTTACCCTTAAAATTAAACCCGTTAATGGTTGCAATACCTCGATTGAAGTTAAAAATTATTTAACCATTTGGAAACCCAAAGTATCATTTAAGATTTATCCAACTCCGGTATGTGTAGGTGAAGATATAAATTTTGTGAGTACTACCAAACCAACCCATATTAATTTTATAAATAAATGGGATTTTGGTGATGGAACTTTTGGAGGCAAAAACTGGACAACCCATGCCTACCAAAAAGATGGAACTTATAATGTAAAACTTATTGTTAGTATGCCTGATGGCACCTGCAAAGACAGTTTGATAATGAACAAAGTGGCATCCATTATTCCTCGGCCAGTGGCCAATTTTATTGTTAAGGATACGTTACTTTGCCTCCCCGGCCTAAAAGATACCTTGATTGATATTACCAAAGGAGCCACTATCAGATATTGGTATCTTAATGATGAATTTATTTCATCAAAAAATGCTGTAATTACTAAAGTTTACAATCCCGGATACAATAAGGTAAAATTAATTTCGGGTAATGGGTATTGTTTTGATTCTATTGTAAATGAGAAAGCCATATATGTGGATTCCATCGACCTGAATTATTTTATAGCACCCAGAGGGGGCTGTGTACCCTTGCATGTAAATTTCACAGATTCAACCAGATCAAAGTTGTCTATTTCATCATGGCTTTGGGATTTAGGAGATGGAAATTTACAAGTTGCCCAAACCTTTGATTATACCTATTACAAGGAAGGCATGTATATTATTGAGCTTACTGTTACTACAGAAAAAGGGTGTAAAAATTCAACCAAGGATACCATATATGCTACCAATAAACCAATAGCAGAGTTTCATTTTCCGGAAACGGTTAAATGCAATTCGGAAATTATGGAAATGATTGAGGCAAAGTCTGGTAAAGTGCCTATTAATCAATATAAATGGTATATAGATAATGAACTTGTTTCTGATAAAAAACAACTTTCTAACATATTAAAACGCAAACCAGGCAAGTATGATATAAAACTG
>JBJXDS010000331.1:0-17840 GCA_046154525.1 Bacteroidia bacterium | reverse complement strand
GTATTAAACACCTTGTAATACACCGAATCTTTGGTTTGCCAAAATGTATCTATTGGTATTTGGGTAAAGGGCTTATCCCAGCCGATTAATAATTTAATAAAAATATTAGGTTCTACCTTAACATCTGATGTTTTAATTTTAATATAGGTGCAGGTAAAGCCTGGTTTTTGCTTGGCCAAATCAGGATACATAGTATTTACATCAGGCGAATGATCAGGAATAATAAAAAAACCAAAAAACGAAACCAACACACTAATGGCCATAAAAATTAGTCCCCCTAATGCCAATTTGTTTTTTTTAAACCGTTTCCAAATCATACTTAAATTTTTATATTATTTAAAAACCAAAGGGTTGTTCTACAAATATTACGTTTTCTAAAAATCTATTCGTTAGTATTGGTGTCATTCGTGTTTGGTATTTTATAAATATTTAGTGCAACCAAAGCAGCCATAAATCCCCACATTGGCACGGCTAATTTATCAAATTCGCTGTAATTATTTAAAAAAGCATGAACAAAATAAGTAGTAATACCTGATAGCAAGGCCAGTGCCATAAAACGGGTTTCGGAATCGAGGGCTTTTCGATAGGCTCTAAAACCGAGGAAAGTGGTATATAACACTATGGCTAACCAAAGTAAAGCACCTGGCAATCCAGTTTCGCACAGGGAGCGTAAATATTCACTATGTACATTGCCTAAATCACCGGCATGTGTGCTTATAATGGTAAGCTCACTCGATACTTGAAAAGGGGCATATTGAAAAACATAGGTCCCTGCCCCCCAACCTAAAATGGGTCGTTCCCTAAACATTCGAAAAGCACAATTCCAACGATTAAGCCGCTCTAAATTGGAGGGATCAGTAGATACATTTGTGACAGAAGACAGGTGCTCTTCAATATCATCATCAGAGCCTTGTTTATTGCGCGATAATTGTGTTTGAATGTCGGACTGCATGTAGAAATAGATACTTGACACCACTATAATACCTAATATTATAGTACGAAATCGGATACCCAGCAATAAGGCAGAAATTAATAAGGCAGAGGCAACCAAGCTAAGCCATGCAGCACGGGTAAAAGAAAGAATAACGGCCAGAGTTAAAAATAAGGTGACACAAAAAGCTATAATTCGGGAAAATATAGATTGCTTTAAATAAAATCCCCAAATGGTGAAAACAAGAAAAGGAGGGATAAAAAAGGCAACCAAGGCTGCATACATACCGTGATCGGGCAAAAAAGGACGCATAGCAGCATAGGCGTAAGCCCGGCTAAAGCCACCCTGGGCATGATTAAAAATAGTATAGGCTGCCAAAATACAGGTAGAAATACCGAGCAACCAAATAAACAAACGGATAGATTTTGTATTTTTAAAAAATGTGGCAAACAAAAAATAAAATATAACCACGTACCACATACGGGACAATAAAAATTTAAAAGAAACAATAGGCATGGAACTGGTTAAGGAAGTAATAAATGTCCAACCTAAATCCATACAAATCAGAATACTCAAGCCATTTAATATAAGATGCTTGTCAAAGTTAGCCCCATTAGATAGTTTTAAAATTAGTCCTAAAAATATAAGAATTATAATAGGTTCGGTAGGGAAACTCATCCCAAAACCTCCACCGATATCGTTTACAGGAATACTTAACGGAACGGCAAATACTACAAAAAAAAGCATTATTTTAGTTTGGGTAATTAATAACCAAACAAATAAGACTGCAATGGGTGCCAGGCCTATAAAATAATTTTCAAAATAAATTCCGGTTAAAAAGCAAGCTAAAAAAGCGATGCCAATCGCATAAAACCACTTTATGCTTAATTGTTCGGTCATGCTACAAGAGGCGGTTCGGCTTTATACTCTCTATATTTTTCGATAACTATAATTACCAAAAGGCCGATAAAAAGACTGGATAAAAGGCTCATTAAAACAATAGTTTTTCGTAATGGGTAAGCTTTTATCTCGGGCACCTCGGCCGCAGTTAGCAAAAATTTATGGGTTATGGTTTTGTCCACATCTACTTTTGCTTTTTCGTATCGGGTTCTCAATTTATCAAGGGCATCCAATTCCAAAATTAAATATTCGGTGTAATACAAAAAATCACCTGCATATTTTGATAACAAAACCTGTTCATCTCTTAACTTTTGTAATTGTGAAGGGAATCCGCCCTTTGATTGCAACTTAGCTATTTCTTCGGCCAAAGCCCGTGATTGTTCTTCGTAATTGGTTACCCCATTGTCGGCTAGTTTTTTAAGGTTATTTCTTATATCAGTTATCTCTTGTTCTTTCTTGCGATATTCACTTTCAATTATTTTAAAGGCTTCACGAGCAAGTTGCATTTGTATTTCGGTTTTTACGGTATCATAAATTTCAGCTATTCCGTTGGCTATTTTTGCAGCCATTTTAGGGTCTTCGTCCAACACAGTAATAGATATTGACAAATAGCGGGTACGGCTAAATTCAATATTTTTATTAAACTTATTGGCAAGTTTTGTTCGGGCCTGCTTGCCTTTGGGGTCAATACCGTAATGTTTCATCAAGTCGAAATCTTTTATAATTCTACCTGTCATGGCCGATGATGACAATAGCTGCAAAGTATTTTCGGCTTCCAGTTCTTCACCAAAAGCCAATGGGTCGGCTTCGCGTTTGTTTAAATCGGTAAACAATGCATTGCCAATAGAATTGATGGTGGTGGGATAAAAAATAACCTCAGCTTGATATTTTGGTTTAATAATAAATGAAATAATAGAAGAAATTACAATGGCGCAAATGGCCATTATAATTAAGTGTTTTCTCCACTTGATGGCATAGGTCAGTAAATCTGTAAATTTTATTTGGAGGAGGTCTTTGTTTTCAGGCATGGTATAAATTGTCTGCGAATATATAAAAAATAGGCTTTAGCTTTAATAACGGCTTTGAGCACTTAGGTATTTTATATTGATTTTTTAAATGACATTAACGAGATAAAAGTTTGGTTGGTTAAATATTAATCAGAACATTTATTTTATTTCATATTTACCGCAAACGCCATTTTTTACGGTAATAATATCATCAATAATTATATCATTGTCACTTTGTTTTCTTATTTGCAATTGCATAGTTTCCTCTTTTTTATCACCCAATTCAAAATCAAATACCGGAGCTCCATCTGCCCTGCAATCAGGAGCAATATTCCAAAATACACCCATCCCTAGGTTTCCAAGTTCTTTACCCCTAATAAATATTTTATAATTGCTGCCTACCCCTAAATTCATATACTTATCCCTAGTAACCTTAGTCTGCCAAAACATCATTGAACCTGTATAATTCTTAGGTGTTTCTGTTTTGTCTTTACAGGAGATAAAAAATGTAAAGGTAAAAAGTAAAAAGGCCGCCTTACGAATTGGATGGATGGTAGTATTCATATATGTGTGAGTGTCAAAATTAAAGGTGATTTATACAAATTCCTATAGATAAAAAGTATCAGTTATAAATTTTTTTTGAATTCCAATAACACATCACGCCAAAAAACACTTGGGTAATTACTGCTGTAATAGCTACTGCCACCAATCCAAATGAATTTATAAAAATAAGGTTGCCTAGAACATTAATCATACAAGCCCCTATGGCCAGATGGTTAATTCGTTTTGTATGCCCTGCAGCTGTAAGTAAAGTGCCAAAAATATTGACTAATAACATGGCTGGAATACACCATATTAGGATAGAAAAAACCAAGCCTACAGCATCAGTATATTTTTCGGGATATAGCCAACTCATCAAAAAATTACTACCTACCGAAAATCCAATGGTGACTATTAAAGCCGGAACAAAAACTAAAAGAGAAGCCCATTTTATGATTGAAAATAATCGTGCTTTATTAATTAAATTGGAGGCAAATAATGGTAATAACTGCCCTGCTAATAAAGCTCCGATAATTGCTGCCGCATCTAATAATCTGTAACTCATGGCATAGTTTCCAGCTTCGGTCCTTCCGTTAGGCAAAAGTTTTAAAATTAATACCGAATCTATTCGGGTATAAATTGTCATTAAGGCAATGATGGAGGCATATGGCAATGATTTTTTTAAAAGTCCATAAACTTTGGATTTGTCAAAATAAAATTCGGCCTTGCCAAGATATTGAGCATTTGCAATCCAGGAAACTATAAATGTTAAAAACAGGCCAGCAGTTTGGGCAAGAATAAAGATGTAAAGGGTTAATTGTAATGGAAACAGGCTGGTCCAAATAATAGCCCCTAAACTTAAAATAACAAACAAGCGGTCGATAATCGAAAGTACACCATCCATTTTAAACTGATGTATGGCAGATATATTGGAACGTAAATAATTATTAAACGACAATAGCGTTTGATTAAAAGCCAACAATCCAAAAATTATAAAATCGGAAGGGGTGAACCCAATGGAAACCCCAACTATCGTAGCTGCAATAAAAAACACAATGGTTAAAATACACTTAGCCCCGATGATAGACCAAAAATTCGTTTTATAAAAACCCTGATCTACGGCTACTTCCCTATTATTATAGTTGGTTAATCCCAAATCAAGCAAAATCATAAACAACAAACTATAACCCGTAAGGCTAAAGTAGGTACCATATTCTTCAGTTGGCAACAGATTCTGAACTTTGCGGTCTATCACCAATATCCATACTGGTTTTATAAGCAGATTAATAACCTGAATAAAGAAAAAATCAGATAGAAATTTTTTTCTCAAATGGGATTATTTCAAATATTCATCAAATAATGGCTGAATAACATTAGGGTCGCTCAACTTATCCTCAATCCCCAAACTTATTATTTTATTTACCATGGCCGTGTTTCTTCCCCCTTGTTCCAGGGCATATTTATAAGGTTCGTTGCTAAATGTAACCAATTGGTACTGCGACCTGAAAATACCCGGATACAGTTCGCACAAATCATGCTCTACACGTTTAAAGTGAAGAAAATCCTTATCCCCAACCAAATCCCTCATTTCTACAAAATTTTGCAAAGCGAGGTTGGCTATGGCATCGGCATTGGGTTTACGGCTTTTTTGATATTCATTATAAACGGCATTCCAATTTGGGTAATGTTTTTCAATCATTTCATCAAACACTACACAATCTTCAAACGAGCAATTCATCCCTTGTCCGTAAAAAGGTACTACCGCATGGGCTGCATCGCCTATCAAAGTCATTTTTCCATTGCTCCAAGGGTAGCATTTTACAGTAACCAATTGCCCGGTTGGGTTATAAAAAAAATCATGATGTAAATCAACAATTAGTGGTTTTACATCAGCAAAATAGGTATCAAAAAAAATGTCTAAATCATTGGTAGTTTTTATAGAATTAAAACTTAATTCTCCGCTTAGCTGAAAAAACAGAGTACATGTGAATGAACCGTCCAAATTAGGGAGGGCAATAAGCATAAAACTTTCACGAGGCCATATATGAAGGCAGTTCTTATCTAATTGAAATCCACCATCAGCATTTGGTGGAATACATAATTCCTTATACCCATGTTCCAAATATTGTTGTGAATAATTGAAAAGTTCGGTAGTCTGCAACTTATACCTAATGGCTGAAAAAGCGCCATCGGTGCCTAAAACTCTATCGGCTTTAAATTCTGAAATTTTATTTTTTTCATCTTTAAAATATACGATGCCTTCATTCAAATTGGCATCTACACAGTTGGTATCAAAATAGAGATGAATATTGGGTAATTCATCGGCAAGTTCTAATAATTTAATATTTAATAATCCCCGCGATACTGAATAAATAGCCTGATTCTCATTACCATAAGGATGATAACTTAATTCGCCTTTGGTATTGTGCATCATTCGGCCAGCCATAGGTATTCCGGTGGATAATACCTGCTCACCCAGCCCAACTTTTTTGAGAGCATTTATTCCTCGTTCGCTTAATGCCAAATTGATTGACCTCCCAGCCGAAATTTTATTTTTTCGCATGTCTGGTCGCTTTTCAAAAAGATGAACATCGAACCCTCGTTTTGCTAAAAATACCGCTACCAATGAACCAGCCAAGCCGCCGCCAACAATTGCTATTTTTTCCATTTTAGTGGCAAAAATAGTATTAAAGTAAGAAGGTTATTGAAAAAACGAGAAACTCCTTTTAAGTTTTTCAGCCAAAAGTTTCTTTCAAAAATTCAAGATAGGTTTGCCCTCGATTTTCGGCAAATGAATCGGCTATAAGCATAATGCCACCCTGAATTACCAAACCAAGACCTACACCGCGCCAAAAGCCTTCTTTGGAACTTAACAAAAAAGCTATAAGCCCTATTACCAGAAGTCCCATTTCAATGTATCGATAGTATTTAAATTTGGCCATTACTTTTTCCATCCGTGGTATTTCCACATTTTTTATGTTTTTTGGGCTGCTTTTGGTGGCAGTTATTATTCTGTGTTCTTTCTGTGGACTGCTAAAATAAAGATAGGAACCAACAGATAATTGAATTAAGGCAACAAATAGAAGAGGCCAACCAAGGCCATTCACAAAGCTTTGGTTTATAGCCAACCAAAAATAGAAACCACACACTATGGCGGCAGTTCCGATTACAATAAAGGCTAAACTTTCATTTTTTTCCGCAAGGAAATACTCGTGAATCTTAGTCATAGGCGGGCAAATATAATAATATATTTGAGTTATCCACACTTTGTTAAGATTTTTATTGTTGGATTGTTTTGCAATAAAAAACCCTGCCGAAGCAGGGTTATATTTTTAAAAGGTATTTATTTTTATTCGTTTGCCTATTTCCTCCACATCGTTTTTAAATTTTTTGTCGGTATCCATAAGGTCGTTCACAGTTTGGCAGGCATGAATCACAGTAGAATGGTCGCGGCCACCAAAATAAGTTCCAATACTTTTTAGCGAAGCTTTGGTCATACTTTTGGCATAGTACATGGATATTTGGCGAGCCTGAACTATTTCGCGTTTTCGGGTTTTTGATTTTAATTGGTCCACGGAAAGTCCATAAAATTCGGTCACCAATTTTTGGATATAATCAATAGAAACTTCGCGTGATGAATGCTTAACAAAATTCTTCATCATTTTTTTTGCAAGTTCTATATCAATTTCCTTTCGGTTTAATGAAGCTTGAGCCAAAAGACTAATCAGGGCACCTTCTAATTCACGTACGTTGCTATCAATATTATGAGCCACATATTCCACAACTTCTTTTGGTAGCCTGATTCCATCCTGATACATTTTGTTTTCTAAAATAACCATTCTGGTTTCAAAATCAGGAACTTGTAAATCGGCCGATAATCCCCATTTAAAACGTGACAACAGACGTTCGTCCAAATCTTTTAAATCCTTGGGAGGTCGGTCGCTTGTTAAAATTAACTGTTTGCCCGATTGGTGAAGGTGATTGAATATTTGGAAAAATATTTCCTGAGTTTTTTCTTTTTTGGAGAAAAACTGAACGTCATCTACTATCAAAACATCCACCAATTGATAAAAACTTACAAAATCATTGTGGTTACCGTTTTTACAAGCATCGTAATATTGGTTAATGAATTTTTCGGAAGACACATATAAAACTGTCTTCTTTTCATAAATGGCTTTTATGTGGTTTCCAATAGCATGAGTAAGGTGTGTTTTTCCTAAGCCTACTCCACCAAATAACATTAATGGGTTGAAAGCTGTACCGCCAGGTTTATTGGCTACTGCAAACCCGGCACTTCGGGCCAGTCTGTTGCAGTCGCCTTCAATAAAATTTTCAAAGGTATAGGAAGGGTTAAGTTGTGAATCAATGTTCATTTTCTTTAACCCAGGTATAATAAAGGGATTGCGAATATTATTATTCAAATTAATTGGTAAACCAACTTCATTTTTATGTTTAGGTTGATTTTTGGTAGGAACATTAATAGTATAAGGATTTCCATTGGCCGATTGGCTATTGTCTATTATTATATTGTATTCTAATTTCGACCCTGGTCCTAATTCTTTTTCCAGGGTCTTTTTCAGCAATCCTACATAATGCTCTTCTATCCATTCATAAAAAAACTGACTGGGTACTTGAATAGTTAGCACTTTGTTTTCCAACTTAAGTGGTTTAATAGGGTCGAACCATGTTTTAAAACTTTGAGGAAGGATATTATCCTTAATAATCTTTAAACAATTGTTCCAAACTTCGATGTAGGTATCTGACATAAATATTACTGTGTACTAAATTAATTAGATTTCAAAGGTTTAGCTATATATCAACACCCTTTATAATCCGACTGTAAATATTGAATAAAAATTCACATAAAAAAATTTATTTATACTTGATTTTTAACAAATTTTTAACATAGGAAAATCAGGGTTTACAATACGTTGTTTATTCTTATTTTAAAAAAATTCTGCACCAGTAAATAAGTCTTTTGGCTGGCTTGGAATGAAACCGATTTTATGGATTAATTTTCAAAAGAAGAAAGGGATAAATTCGAATTATATTTTTTTTATTATAAACGCGCATGTTAACTCAGAAGGTTTTTAAAATAAAAAAACAATTATTTAATAAACTGTGAGGAATACACAATTTATTAATTACATAACAAGAGCTATTTCTTTTTTCAAAAATTCAATTCCTCCACGGGTAGGGTGATTTTTTTGATTCATCAATTCGCTTAGGATGGCTTTTCCTAAATCGGTTCCCTTTGCATTTTCTGGCAATGAGCGGTATGAATCATCTACAATTGTTAAAACATGTTCTCTTATTATTTTTATCAATTCCCAACCTTGGCTTGATATATAAATTTGCTGTGAAATGTTATGATTAAACTCCTCACCTACCTGATGTATTATTTGCAAACGCAATTCAGTAGCTGTTTGCCTAGGTTGCGAAAGCATAATTACCAAATTTTCAGGGGCTATTCGTTCCAATAAAATGGTTAGTCGCTCATAAGCTTGTAATTTTATAGGGGTTATGGTGCCGGCATTTTTTTCCTTAATTTCTAAAAGTTTCTTTTTATAGTCTTCCTCTAAAAATTGGCGCATCATTATATAGGTGGCCGAAAAAACGATGATAGCTGGAATTATGAATTTTAAAATATCTACAATTACATCGAATAAATTGGTTTGCAAAAGCATCATAAGCAGCAAATTTAGGTTATTTGAAAGGTAATAAGCTATATCTTTTTGCAAAAAAATTGTATTAATTTTGTAAATGAATTATGACCACTGAAACACTTAACGATTGCCCTATAGCTATTACCCCAGCTGCTATTGCCGAAATAAAAAGATTGAAAACGAGTACCGATATTCAACCGGGCCAGGCTTTGAGAATAGGGGTAAAAGGGGGTGGATGTTCTGGTTTGTCATACCTTTTAGCTTTTGATGAAATAAAATCCAATGATAAAATTTATGAGGTGGATGGCGCCCAGATAATAATGGAGAAAGCTCACATTATGTATGTAATTGGCATGGAGGTGGATTATGGAGATGGATTAAATGCCAGAGGGTTTACTTTTTCAAACCCAAATGCTAAAGAAACCTGCGGATGCGGAACTTCCTTTTCTGCTTGATACCTTTAATCGAAGTTAATGACTTTTAAATCTAATTTTAAAATAAATCTTTTTTGTTTGCACATTTGATGGCTTCATTTGTATTAGGTTTGGGTTAGTTATTTTAAATAATTGTCATTACTTCAGGATATAAAAATTGCAATTGAAGCCGTAAGAGCTAATCTCGGGAGGGCCATCCTTACCTGCCTGATTATAGCTGTAGGGATAATGGCTTTGGTTGGAATGCTAACCGCCATTGACGGGATGAAGGCATCGATTACTCAAAATTTTAGCCTTCTTGGTACCAATACATTTACAATAATAAACGGAAGTGCCTTTGTTGATTTTGGTGAACATGAAAATACCGAGTATAAATCTATTGATATAAAACAATGTGCAACTTTTAAAAAAAGATTTCAGTTTCCAGCAGTTGTTTCTAATTATATAACCTATTCGTGGCAGGCAGTTGTAAAATCTGATTACGATAAAAGTAACCCAAATGTTAACATTACCGGTACCGATGAAAATTACTTAATTATCAATGGTCAGGAAATAGCTCAGGGACGTTTTATTTCGGCTGCCGATGTAGAAAATGAAGTACAGGTGGCAGTAATTGGTGATGAGCTTAACCAAAAACTTTTTGACGGAGTATCGGCCATAAACAAAATTATTATTACCGGGGGTAACAAATATTTGGTAGTTGGAGTTTTGAAATCTAAAGGTCAGGCATTTGATTTTGGTTCTAATAAAATCATGATAGTGCCTTATACCTCAGGAAATAAAAAATTTTATCAACCTGGTGGAAGCTATAGTATTGGTGTAAAGGTGAATGATCACACCATGTTGGAGGCCGCCCAAAGCTATGCCACCGGAATATTTAGAAATGTGAGGGGGTTAACACCTAAGATGGTTAATAATTTTGATTTTCAATCGAGCGATGGACTTTCTACAAAACTTATTTCAAGCCTTTCGTTTGTTAGTATTGCAGCTTATGTCATAGCATTTATCACTCTTTTTGGTGCAGCCATCGGACTAATGAATATTATGCTTGTGTCGGTAAAAGAAAGAACTCGAGAGATAGGAACTCGAAAAGCATTGGGAGCAAAAAGAGGGCAAATACTCCGGCAGTTTTTAATGGAAGCTATTGTTATTTGTCAGTTAGGAGGATTGGGAGGAATAATTTTAGGTTTGATTGTTGGTAATCTTGTGTCAGGTATGATAGACGGGCCCATGGTTTTCCCGTGGGCATGGATAACTTTGGCCATTGTGCTTTGCACTATTGTAGGACTATTGGCAGGGATAATGCCCGCCAGGCAAGCCGCTAAATTGGATCCTATAGAATCTTTAAGATACGAATAGAAAAATTTAAAAATAAAAAAAACCGCCAATCTCTTAACGGTTTTTTATTATGAGTTCTAATATTTTTACCCTTCCTGAGTTACGTTCAGGTTTATTTTTACTGAAACTTCGCGGTGTAAGTTAACAACCGCACTGTATTCGCCCAAAAATTTAATATCGTCAACCACAATTTTTCTGCGGTCTACATCAAACCCTTTGTCTTTTAGAGCTTGTGCAATTTGAATAGTGGTAACAGAACCAAATATTTTGCCGTTTGAACCTGCCTTGGTAAGGATTTCCAATGTGGTTCCATCCAATTTTTCGGCATATTCTGTGGCTTGCATTTTTATTTTTTCCTGCTTGTATTTGCTCTGTTTTATGTTCTCGGCTAATACTTTTAGGGCCGATTCGGTAGCTAAACTCGCTTTACCTGTTGGGATTAAAAAATTACGTCCATAACCGTTTTTCACCGCTACTACATCGTCTTTTTGTCCTAGGTTTTTTATATCTTCTTTTAAAATAATTTTCATACTGATGTTCCTCCTATTTTAACTGATCGCCTACAAATGGTAATATTGCTAAATGCCTGGCCCGTTTTACTGCTTCGGCCACCTTGCGTTGATATTTTAAAGAAGTTCCTGTAATACGGCGAGGCAAAAGTTTTCCCTGGTCATTTACAAATTTCATCAAAAAATCGGCGTTTTTATAATCAATGTATTTAATTCCGCTTTTTTTAAACCTGCAATATTTTTTCTTAAACTGCTGAGGAGAGTTGTTAAAAATAAAGCTATCGTCTTGTGGTGTTACTCGTTTGCTCATATGGCTGATACCTCCTTAATTTCTTTTGGTTTGTTAAATTCACCTTTGCTTCTACGTTCGTTGTAAAGAAACGAATGTTTATCAAGGGCAATAGTTAAATAACGAAGTACTTGTTCATCGCGGCGATACGCCAATTCAAGCTTGGCCACTATGGTACCTGGAGCTTTAAATTCGAAAATGTGATAAAAACCTGTACTTTTTTTAGCAATGGGATAAGCCAATTTTGTTAATCCCCAGTTTTCTTCGCGGATTATTTCACCGCCGTGCTCTGTAATCAATTGGCGAAAGGAGGCAACGGCTTCTTGCATCTGTTTTTCGGCCAATACGGGTGTTAGTATGATTACAGATTCATAATTTTTTAATTCCATTTTTTTTGAATCTTTTTTGTTTAAAGGGTTGCAAAAGTAAGCATTGCATCTTAAAATTCAAATTGATTTTTGAAAAATAGTTAGAAGTACTAATGGGCCTGTTTTTCGCCATTAAAAAAGGGTTGAAGATAAAATTCAACCCTTTATAATATACGTTTATAATGGTAACTACATTTTTGTAAATGTAAAATCTATTTTGGTTTTGGTTTTTTGCTGGGTTAATGGGTTTACAAATTCATAATCTGTTTGCCCTTTCATCTCCGTTTCGTTTAAAACCAACTTATCGATAATTACACCGCTGGCATTTATCAAACTAAAATAAGCTGAATTGGTTATTTCTATTTGAGTTTCATTATTCAAAAATTTCCAATTTCCATCTTTTGCTGTTTGTGGTTCGGTTCCACATTTCAATGGTCCATTGTCAATGGTCATGGTGCGGCTGGTGTCGTTGTTAAACATAAACATATTATCTTTTTGGCAGGCCTGAATTAAAGGAATATCAAATAAATTGGTAAATGCCGAATCTTTAACACCAAGTGTTATTACCAAAGGAGGATTAAATACAGCAGCTGTTAATTTCCAATTTTTAGCAACTAATTTCTCAGTATTCGTTTTATTGGTGCTTGGGTCGGGTAGTTTGTCATCATCATCTTTACACGAATTAAAAATAAAAGCTCCAACAATGGTAATGAGTATAACAAGTTTTGATAATTTCATAATTATTTTATTTCTTCAAAAATGCTTAAAAGATTCCAAACTGCAAAATTTGAAATAAAGATGTTGCGAAGTTGTGATTTTCATAGAACTTAATATATAAAACTTAGAACTAAGCTATAATTCCAAAGCTAAAAACTTTCCTGTAATACTTTTCTTATTTTTTATTATTTCCTCAGGAGTACCTGTAGCTATTATCTCACCACCGCGTTTTCCCCCATCAGGGCCAAGGTCAATAATATAATCGGCCATTTTTATTACATCCAAATTATGTTCAATTACTAAAACGGTATTCCCTTTTTCTACAAATTGATTTAACAATTCTAAAAGTTTTTTTATGTCCTCAAAATGCAGCCCGGTGGTGGGTTCATCCAAAATATAAAAGGTATTGCCAGTTCCTATTTTTGATAATTCAGTAGCTAGTTTTACCCGCTGAGCTTCACCACCACTAATGGTTGTACTACTTTGGCCAAGTGTAATATAGCCCAAACCTGAATCGTGAAGGGCTTTAATTTTTCTGTAAATACTGGGAATGGGTTCAAAAAATTCCACGGCTTCATCCACTGGCATATCCAATACATCGCTTATTGATTTTCCTTTATACCTGATTTCTAAAGTTTCGCGGTTGTATCGTCTTCCCATACAACTTTCACAAGGAACCTCCACGTCGGGTAAAAAATTCATTTCAATCACCTTCATTCCTCCGCCCTGGCAGGTTTCGCAGCGGCCACCTTTTACATTAAATGAAAACCTTCCTGGTTTATAACCCCTTATTTTAGCCTCCGGCAATTCGGCATATAAATTTCGGATATCTGTAAAAAAACCTACGTAGGTTGAAGGGTTGCTCCGTGGTGTTCTTCCTATTGGTGATTGGTCAATTTTTATAACCTTATCAATATGCTCCTGTCCTTTTATCGCCTTATAAGCCAAAGGTTTTTTATGCGATTTATAAACGTGGTGACCTAAAATAGGATGCAGAGTGTCATTAATTAGGGAAGATTTTCCGCTGCCTGAAACCCCAGTAACCCCCACAAATATCCCTAACGGAATTTTTATATTTACGTTTTTAAGATTATTTCCGTTACAACCATTTACTTCCAAAAACTTACCATTTCCTTCCCGTCTTTTTTTGGGAACTTCAATTTTTAAGTGACCATTTATATAACCCGAAGTCAAGGTATCCGATTTTATAAATTCTTGAGCCGTTCCTGCAAAAACTATTTGACCGCCATATTTCCCGGCTTTAGGGCCAATATCCACTACATAATCGCTTTGCATCATCATATCTTTGTCGTGTTCCACTACCAAAACTGTATTTCCAACATCACGTAAGGCCTTTAATGATTCAATTAATTTTTCATTATCGCGGGGATGCAATCCAATGCTAGGTTCATCCAATATATATAATACTTCTTCCAGTTTGGAACCTATTTGCGTAGCCAGTCGTATTCGTTGAGCTTCACCACCACTGAGTGTTCGGGCCGGATTGTCAATACTTAAATAATCCAAACCAACGCCTAATAAAAAACTAACACGGGCTAATATTTCTTTAATAATTTCAGAACCGATAATGGTTTGGCGTTCGTTCAATAATGTATGAGCATTCATAAGCCATTCATTCAGTTCACCAATATTCATGCGGGCTAAATCTGAAATATTTTTACCTCCAATTTTGTAGTGTAAGGCTTCTTGCTTTAGTCGTGCACCACCGCATTCAGGACAATCTACCATGCTCATATATTCTTCTGCCCATTCAGCCATAGCATCGGTTCCTTTCTCATTATACGATGTAAGTAACATGGTGCTAATTCCTTTAAAGGTGGTTTGGAATGTTTGTTTTGCACCGCTTCCGTATACATATTCTACTTCAAATTTTTCATCACTTCCGTTCAAAATTATATCCATCGCTTCCTCCGAAAGTTTATTAATCGGGTCGGCTAAGCTGAATTTATATTTTTTGGCAATAGCCCTTAATTGGGTAAAAGTCCAGTTTTCTCTCACTTCGCCCAAAGGCAAAATGCCTCCTTTATTTATACTCTTCGTTTTATCCGGAATTATTACATCCAATTCAATATCCGAAACAGTTCCCAAACCATCACATCGTTGACAAGCCCCATAAGGTGAGTTAAATGAAAATGAATTAGGCTGTGGTTCGTCATAACTTAATCCCGTTTTGGCATCCATTAAAAAACGGCTGAAATGATAGGTCACATTTTCTACAATATCCCAAACCATCATCACACCTTTGCCTACTTTCAGGGCTGTTCTTACCGATTCTGTAATACGGGTTTTATTACTATTATCAGCCTCAATTCTGTCAACCACAATATCTATATCATGAATTTTGTAACGGTCCAATTGCATTCCCGGCTTTATTTCGGTAATTATATTATCAACCCGCACTTTGCTATAACCCATTTTTATGACCTGTTCAAAGAGTTCACGATAATGTCCCTTACGGCCTTTTATTAATGGAGCAAGAATTACAGTTCGTTTCAGTTCAAATTTTTGAATAATGGTTTCAATAATCTGTTCTTCGGTAAATTTTACCATTTTTTCTCCTGTCAAATAGGAGTAGGCTTCACCGGCACGGGCATATAACAATCTTAAAAAATCATATATCTCAGTAATGGTTCCAACCGTGCTTCGTGGGTTTTTGTTTACCGTTTTTTGTTCAATGCTGATTACCGGGCTTAATCCATCAATTTTATCAACATCAGGCCGTTTCATTTCCCCAATAAACTGCCTTGCATAAGCTGAAAAACTTTCCATATAGCGCCGTTGACCTTCGGCATAAATAGTATCAAAAGCCAGAGATGATTTTCCACTTCCGCTTAATCCCGTAAAAACGATGAGGCTATTTCGGGGAAAAGAAAGATTAATGTTTTTCAGGTTATGCTCCCTGGCTCCAATCACATCTATGGATGGATGGGATGGGTCGTTAACCTTGTTTGAATTGTGGACTTGAGAATCATTTTTTTTAGAAATTTTCTCACTTTCTGCACGTTTTTTTCCTTTGATTTCTGCCACTATTTTTTACGAATCTGCAAAAGTAGATACTTTTAGGCTTGAAAAATAGGGTGGGATGAAAGATTTGCTTTTTTAAATAATTGAAAATTTGAATTCAAACATTTTATACTCTTTAGTTATTAATTTTTTGGCTGCTTATTTGTTAATTAATAACCGATGGGTATGCCGAACAGAATTATCAGATTCAATAAATAAAAAATAAATACCTGAAGGTATCTCTCTAATGTCAACCTTAATATTATTTTTTCCTCTGTTGCCAAAGGTCTCCAACTGCGACACCACTTTTCCCATTTGATTTAAAATATTTATATGGATTATACCATTTGCAGTACTATTTAATTCCAAATTTAAAACATCAACGGCTGGAACAGGGAATAATTTAAACGAATTGGTTTTTGACCATTCAGTATTATTAATAACTTTTATTGGAGTGTATTCGTATAGCCCATTATAATCTACCTGCTTTAGCCTGTAGTAATTGGTTCCTTCTGCAAGATTCGAATCTGAGAATGAATAATGAATTATTTGTTGACTATTACCCGCACCATATACTTTGCCGATACTTACAAATGATTTTGTATCAAAACTTTTTTCTATGCTAAAATAATCATTATTTTTTTCGGTGGCCGTGGCCCAACTTATGTCACCAAAATCGCCGACCTGCTTGGCATTTAGATATAAAAAATTAACAGGCAATGGGCCTCCTCCACCATTCATTCCAAATGGTGAAAAGGAACCAGTATAGTTACTATAAGTAAAAGTATAAGGATTGGATCCACTTGCACTGGCCAGACTTCCCAGAGCATCCCATGTAGAGCCATTATAGTGAGCCATTTGACAGCTTGCTCTGTTAAATGTAGAACCTTCATCTGAACCATTCCATTGAAATTGGATGGAAACGTTAGATCCACCTGCTGTAGTTTCAGTAATATTCCAGGTAGTTTTTACTACGGCAGTGGTGTAGGCTGAACCTCCTCGGGTTCCATCGTTACATACAACATTATAAGCCACTACGCCAAAATCATCAGTAGTATGCCCTACATTAAATGTGACAACTAATGGGGTGTAACCCGATGCTGAGTTGGTATGCCCTATAGGAAAGGTTCGGGATGTGGAAGCTGCACAGTTAGCCCATTTAAATTGCCCTGTTCCACCAGTATAAATAAATGAAGAAGAGCTTCCTCCAGATAATGTTGAACCTGAATTCATTGTAAGATTATAATTTCCCAATTCAATTTTTCCGGAAGTAAGTGTTAAGGTTCCACCCACTGAAACAGCCGTTGAAAGGGTGGCTCCAGAGGCATTGGTAATGGTTAGATTATTAAATGCACTAGTAGCAGAAATGGATTGGTTAGATGCTCCATCCAAAACAATGGTACCAGTACCTGGAGAAAACGTGCCGGATTGTATCCAGTTTCCGTATACATAGGTAGTGGTGGATGGAGCTGTGTAAGTTCCACCGGATAAAGTAAGCGGCCCGTTTACATCTACATTTCCTGAACTGCCGGTGAATGTTCCGCTTGACACCGTTAAACCTGAACTTAATGTTTGTGTGGCTGTTGATGGCAGATAAGTTCCACCATTTATCGTCGCTAGCCCAGCTACCGAGGTGGTTTGACCATTAGCGCTGTAAGTTCCTCCAGAAATGGTTAAGGTACCAGCAATTACCATTGCTGCACCCAACTGAAAAGTGGATTTGGTGACATTAGCGTCGTTAATATATAAATTATAATAATCGGTACTTCCAAAATCTTTAATAGTGTAAGTGGAAGCCGTATTATTTCCAATATACTCTACCGTTCCTGAATTTACATCCATAGTGGTAAAGGTCATTGTTTCACTTCCTTTTAAACGAAGTGTTGCATTGTTTACCAAAGTTGTGGCAGTAATATTATAAGCACCTAGGTATAATATTCCGGTAGTAATGGTTAATGTGGTAATACCTGTAAGGTTGGCTGGAAGACTATAAACTGTGGAAGCTCCTGCCACAATGGTTAAATTTGAGTAGCTATAGTTTTTTAGTGTATAAGATGAACCTGTACCGTTATAAGAAACTATACTACCACTGTTAAGAGTAGGGGTAGTTAAAGTTT
>JBJXDS010000330.1:0-3833 GCA_046154525.1 Bacteroidia bacterium | reverse complement strand
TTGTCCGATGATAATTAGTTTACTTTTGGGACTTGCTGCAATAATAGGATTTACACCATCTTTAAGATGTTGTTTGCACTCTTTACAGTTTCTTATTTGTAGTAAAAGTTTGTCCATTGTTGTGTCGTCCTAAAATTACCGCTAACGCTTTACAGCTACAAGAAGTTGGCGATTACGAAGCACTAAACTGTCTGCCACCACTGAACTTGATACGAAGCACGAAGCTTCATTTAACCACTGAACCGCCAATTTCTTGTAGGTGCTGTTAGCGGTAGGTTTATCTTCGGTTGATTGCTTAATCATTATAATCTTAAGTTAATTATTTCGTCAATGGATTTAAATACTTGTCGCCCTTTAGATAATATTAAATCTCGTTCTTTATTTGCTCCAGGACTTTCGGATATTAGTAGTAATGCATCACATCCATTAATAACTGCTAGTGATATATCCATTATGCATTTATACTTGTCGATAACGTTTGCTTTTTCCAAAACTGGTAATGCAGCATTCATTCCTATTATAGGGATATGTCCAAGTTCTAATAGTCTTGCTGCGGCATTGTTCATGGCATCAAGATTTAATTGTCTTTGTGCTTCTGTATCTGCTGAATAGGGTCCAGCCACTCCAATTATCATAGACTTTATTTTTCTTTATTTATTAATTCCCAAATTTTGTCGTTGTAGTTGGCTTTTGTAATTCCTGTTAGTTTTTCGAGTGTCTGGTAATATTTTTCATTGCCTTTTTCAAATGGACCAACATTAAGAAGTTCCCAAACTCCTTCAAAACCCTTTTCTTTTTCTATTTTCTTTACTAATAAAGCATTTACAATATAATCTGCTTGATTTGAAAAATTTCCAGTCCTAAAGTAAATAGGCGATTCTTTTACATCTAACCAATTTGTGTTTTTGTTACTGGCAATAGAATCCTTAAAAGATTTAAAAATTTCTTTCCATGTGAAACCCCAACTTCCACCATATAGATATGCACAGCCCTCATCTACTGGTTTGTTTACTTTGCTTCTTGAAATTACTAAACTTAATCTGTCGTGAAATAAATCGTGTGGGTCAAATTCATTGAAAGTTGAGTTATCATTACCAAATACAATTAGTTTTCGGTCGCCAAATGAAGAACTCCAAACACCTTTAGTTCTTCCGTTGTAATCAGATTTATAATCACCTCCAATTAGTTTTTGCATCTCAATTATGTTATCGCATAAATAATAGTCTGTTATTTTGTTTGTTGCTTTCAATTTTTTATCAAACGAAGAAGTTAGTTTGTTAAATTCTTTTATTTTGTCTTTGTTGATTGTGTTTTGATAGTGAAAAACATTATTTCTTACTTTTTTAACTTTCCAGTTTTTAGTATTTTTCAAAAGTGGTGAAGAAAATACAAATGAGTTATTTAACTTGTAAGCTATAAATTCAAAACTTGCTCTTAGAAATGCAGTATTTTCAATTGTTCCTATAAAAGATACTTGAATTAAATAAGTATGGTCTTTTTGTAATACAATATTTGTCAAATACGGTTTGTAGAAGAAGTCATCTTTATATTTTCCGCTTTTTTCAATTCCATTTATTTCATCGAGTTGAATAAAAGTTTCTAATTTTTCGCTTTCAAAAACAAACTTATTTTCTTGGTTTGGTTTTTGAGCAGAAAGTAAAAATTCATTAAGTGAAGTTGTCAATGCTTTACTTTCAATACTGTCTTTTGGCACAACAATATTTGAGTTTAGTCGTAAAAGATTTGTCTGTGCATTTGCGAAAAATGTCGCGATAAAAAATGTAAAAGTGCAAATTAATTTTGTATTCATGATTTCTGTTATTTTTGTTCGTCTCTAAAACTTACCGCTAACGTTTTCGGGCTTGGCGAAGGTGGCGATTTTTAGCACAAAACTTCATTCGAAGCACCAAAGTTCAAATTTAGCAAAAACTGTCATACGAAGCACTGAACCGCCACTTTTGCCAAACCCGTGTTATCGGCTGCCCTTCTGTCCATTAGTTATTCACTAAACCCACAAGTTCAATGTCTTTATTTCTTAGGTCTATGCCACCTTCAAGTATAGATTTTAGGTTGATTAAATAAAAAGTCCACCCGAACGCACAACCTAATCTAATATTTTCTTTTGAGTTATCGTCAAGAGGAATTTCATTTTGTGTTAATTCAACAAGTATGCAGCCGTTTTCATTTTTCAATTTTACTTGAACTTTACAATTGCCTGCGAAAGTAAATTCTAAAAAGTCAGACCCGTTTGCTTCTAAAACCTTTCCTTGTTCAAAATAGTTTTGAGCAAACCAATTCCATTCATATTTACTTCCACTTACAACATTTGTCAAAGAAGGTATTATGGTATTGTCAGGATAAGTGAAAACAGCTTTAGATAAAAACCATTTTTCAAGCTCTTCGGTTCTTGTCCAAGCATTATAAACCAATGCTAATTCTGATTTTATAATTATCCGTTTCGTAAATTCTGTCCAATTAAAATTTTCCATAATTATTTGATTTATTTTACTCGTGTCATTGGGAATTTTTGAGAATTCTGTTTTCCATTCATCATCCCTGAGATTTCAGCTAGCAGAGAGTCATTTGTTATTTGTGTATAAGATATTTTTTGAGGAAAGTCGTGTTTAGGGTTTTCAAAAATCAGTTGATTACTTGTAGAAGATGTTAGGGTAAACTTTACAGGTTGTCCAGCATTTTGGTCTTTAACTGTTGGAATATAAAATAAGTCTTTACCATTTTGCTGAAGGCTTATGCTCTCTGAAGAAACTGTATCTTTTCCAATTACAAAATAGCTTTTCCCGACAAATGTAGAGTCGTTTTCCTTTTCCCAAACTTCCGTTGCATTTCCTTCTGAAGAATTATTTTGCCATTTACCTATTAACCAATTTGCTTTTTCAAGTTCACTAAAATTAGTTATAGTATTCTCTGTTGTATTTGTGTTGTTTGAATTCTTGCAAGAAATGATGGTACTTGCTATACCAATTGCCATAAAATATTTGAATGAGTTTTTCATATTGATTATTTTACAGAGTGTAATGCTAATTTATTTCCTTCGGTGTCAATAAACATTGCAAAATATCCCATCTCTGGACTAATTTGAGTTTTTGGAACAATGATTTTGCCTTTGTGGTTTTCAACTTTATTCAAAATCGTTTGTAGATTTTCACCACCATTTAGGTATAACGTTACACCTTCCATTGATGGTTTGTAATCGTTTCCTTGAACAATTGCACCCGTTACATTTTTACCATCAGATGGGAAGAATCCCATTCTTGTACCAAACATTTCCGTTTCTTGAATCTCTACTTCAAGAATACCTTTGTAAAATTCTACAGCTCTGCTGAAATCAGTTGCTGGAATTTCAAACCAGTTAATTAAATTTTTCATTTTTGAATTTATTTTTATGCATAATTGCAATGCAAAACTACATCAACGCTAATTATCAAAATTGTAAAAATGCGACAACCTATTTGGTGTTAATAAACAACAAAGACATTTTAAGGTTATTTGCATAAAACATTTTTGGACTCATTCCAGTAAATTCTTTAAAATCTTTTATAAAATGTGCTTGGTCGTAATAATTCCCTTCATAGGCAACCGAAGTAAGGCTTGTAAATTGATTATTTGCCATCATTTTTAGTGTAGATTGTATTCTTATTATTTTTGATAGTTGTTTGGGGCTTAGTCCAATTATAGATGAAAATTTTCGCTCAAGTTGTCTTCGATGAATGTCTAATTGGTTAGATAATTCGTCAGTAGTTATTTGTCCATTTAATTGAAGAATAATCTCGACACTTGATTTTGTAATGCTGTCAATAAACTTAGGTGTAATT
>JBJXDS010000329.1:0-11081 GCA_046154525.1 Bacteroidia bacterium | reverse complement strand
CTGCGCTTTAATTAAGTTTGATTAGTTTTGAATAACTCTTACTAACTAATGTTGCCAATTTATAATGCTCAAACCCTCAAGGAATGGGAAGAGTTTACCTTAAAAAATAAATCTCTAGAATCCATTGATTTAATGGAAAGAGCTGCGTTATCATGCGTTGTATGGATTACCAAAAATATTTCTACCGGCAATCAGATTACCATTGTATGTGGAAATGGTAATAATGGTGGCGACGGATTGGCCATTGCACGATTGTTATTACATTCAAATTATACCCTTACAATTTATGTCGCCAATAATGGTACTAAATCAGAAAACAATATTAGTAACCTCGAAAAGATTGAAGTATATAGCTACGCTGAAATAAAAAAGATATCAGAAAATGGAAAAATATTTTTTGAGCCAGGTACTGTAATTATTGACTGCATTTTTGGAACTGGATTTAATAAACCAGTTGATGGATTTTGGCAAAATGCAATTACTTCCATAAATGAATCTGACTGCCGAATTATAAGTATTGATATACCATCAGGTTTGGTCTCAGAACCTTCTAATGATTCTATTGCATTAAAGAAGGACTCTATTATTAAAGCCAGTTTAACATTAACTTTACAAACCCCAAAATTAAGTATGCTAATACCTGGTTGGGGGAACTTTTGTGGTCACCTTGAAATTATAGACATTGGACTTAGTCCTGAATTTATAGCCGAAAATCCAACTAAAAATTACTTTATATCCTATAAGTCGATAAAAGAACGTTTTAAAAAAAGAGAAAAATTTTCACACAAAGGAACTTATGGCCATGCTCTGGTAATAGCGGGAGATGTTGGAAAATCAGGCGCTGCCATTTTATGTTCAAAAGCATGTTTTAAAAGTGGGGCAGGTTTAGTTACGGTGTTCTCTAATTTTGATTCTTCGCTAATAATTAACATAGCCATTCCCGAGGTAATGACATTTCAAAAAGATCCAAAGACTTTGGATTTAAATAAATTTTCAGCTCTAGGTATAGGGCCCGGAATGGGTATTTCATCTGACCAGGTTTCATTACTCAAAAGAATTTTTTCGCAATCCCATTGCCCGATGCTGTTAGATGCTGACGCAATTACCATCATTGCATCTAACCCCGATGACTTTAGGCTCCCTGCCAATACAATACTTACACCACATCCTAAAGAATTTGACCGGTTAACTGGCCTATCAGCCAATGGATTTGAACGATTGAAAAAAGCTCAAAAATATGCTAAAGATAATAAATGCATTTTGGTTTTAAAGGGTGCCTACACTGTTATTTGTAGCCCAGATGGAAAGGTTTATTTTAACAGTACGGGTAATGCCGGAATGGCAACTGCCGGAGCAGGTGATGTGCTTTCGGGTGTCATTACTGCCTTTCTTACTCAAGGGTATTCGCCTATCGATTCGGCAATACTTGGGGTATTTATACATGGTGAAGCCGGAGATGCCGCCGCCAAACAAAAATCGCTTACCGGGCTTATTGCTTCAGATATTATTGATAATCTAGATTCAGTGTTTAAGAGTTTGGAAAGCCATTAATCTTACTCGGTATTTAATTCAGCATCTTCTTCTTTTTTTGAAAAAAAAGCATCAATAATCTGGCTTCCAAAGGATTTAAAGGCATCCGCATTTTTTACCGCAAAACCTCCTATCAGGCTGCTCAATATTATTCCGGTAATTTTTTTAAAAGGTTTATCGTAGCCAATTTTACTGGTTTTATAATTTATAATAATTGGCAATATTCCAAGTAGAGCCCCCATTACCTTGTTTGATAAATTATCTGGTTTAAACACTTTATTAAACATATTTTTTAAAATGTTAACAGGCTTTAACTCTTCATAAAAATTAAGATAATCCTGCCTTAATTCTACTCCCCGGGTTTTTAATTCCAGTTCCTTACTAAGGATTAGTATTTTTAAACTTTCTGATTCGGATATTTTTGCCAAAATACAAGTTATTTAAGGGCTTTTGAAATAATGGAATTACTGATGGGCGTTTTGATAAGTGAATTTTTAAAAATAAAAATTACTAAACCAAACACTGCATAGAATCCTGAAACCACAAAAAAACCATAATAGGCCTTACCCAATAGTTCACCAAGCCAGAGCGCTATTCCAATATTAAAAATTAAAAAAAACACACTTGCCAATATCACTACCACCAAATTGGCCAATAAGGATGAGACAATCTCAGCCACTTTATCAATGGTTTTTAGTTTGGCCAGTTCCAGTGTCGATTTTACATACGTTTCCGTTTTTTCAAAAAGGGCCTCTAAAGTTGAACTCTCATTGTCCATATACATGGTTTTTTTTAATACATTTATTTCATTTTAAACATCGTCGGCAGTGTCAGCTTTGCCTTCTGTTTCCTTGTTTTCCTTTTTAGTTGAACCTGATTTGTCAACTATGTCATCCACAAAATCATTGAACTTTTGTTTCAGGTTTTCGGCCAAATCTTCACCTTTTTCAATTATCTTTTTTCGGGTGACCTTTCCCTTATCGGGGGCAAGCAATACTCCAATTACTGCACCTGCAGCCAAACCTGCCAATAAACCCAACCATCCTTTTCCAGATTTCATAAATACTTATAATTTGAGGCAAAGATAAAACTATGTTTTATGGTTTTAGATGATTTTTATCATTAACAAGGGGTGTTAAGAAGAATTGAATGAGTAAAAATTAAAAACAACGGCACAAAAATTTCTTTTCAGACAACCTTCACCGATGTCATAGTCAACGAACCTGCCACCAGTTTATCATTAAAAAAAGAAATAGTTTCATTGGGTTCTATCAAACCTAAAATATAAAGGAGAGGATAATAATGATCGGGAGTTGGAATGGCATTTTTACCTGCCGCGCCAAAATTTTGATAATTTATTAAGGCTTTATGGTCGCCTTTCAAAATAGCCGCTTTAAATTTTTCATTCATTTCAATGGCCCAGTCGAAACCATAATTGGGTTCATTCATTTTGTCCCAGGCCACCATGCCCAGGTTGTGAACCATATTGCCGCTACCAATTATCAGTACGCCTTTTTTTCGTAACGAGGCCAATTCTTTGGCCAGGTCATAGTGATATTGTGGTGGCTGATTGTAGTCAATACTTAATTGCAGAACGGGGATGTTGGCATCAGGGTACATATTTTTGGTAATGCTCCAGGTTCCGTGGTCGAGGCCCCAATCGTGGTCGAGGCCAACGGTAGTTTTTTTAAATAATAATGATGTTTCCTTAGCCAGTTCAGGATTACCGGGTGCAGGATATTGCACATCAAACAGGGCTTTGGGAAATCCCCCAAAATCGTGAATAGTCGGGGGATTGGCCATGGCCGTAATATGGGTGCCCTTAGTTAGCCAATGGGCCGAAATACACAACACCGCTTTAGGTTTTGTTATTTCTTTGCCCATGGCCTTCCAGCGTTGCGAAAACTCGTTGTCTTCAATGCCATTCATTGGCGAACCATGGCCTACAAACAATATCGGAAGTTTTTCATCCTGTTCCTCCAGGTTGTCGGTAAACGATTTGAATGATCCTAATGTACTCATTGCTGTTGCTGCTGTTATTAGTTTTAAAAATTCTTTGCGTTCCATGGTGCCTTGGCAATTTTGGATTTACAATTTCAAAATTACTTTTAAAATTATAAATCGTTCATCATTGTTCTTAAATCCCTTGCTTACTTCTTATATCCAGCGAAATATTTACTACTTCGGAAATGAAATTATCTTTTAGCGACTTATCATTTCCATACACAATTCCCCATTGTTTTCTGTCCACATTAAAACTGGCCAGAGCAGTAAATACACCGCTGCTAATTTCAACCTTAGCCGGGAACGTTACATTTTTTGTTATGGATTTTAAAGTCAGGTTTCCGCTTATTTTATAATTGGCACCGGGTGTAACAGAGGTATCCTTATCACTTGGAGCAAAAGGTTCAACAGAGGTTATTTCAAATTTGGCGGTTGGGTATTTTTCAGCATCCAAAAAATCAGGGCCTAATAAATGGCCTAACAATTTGGTTTGAAACATTTCCTCTTTTTGGTCGAGAACCAACGATTTGGCATTTATAATAAAATTCCCACCAGTTAATTTTCCATCGGCAATGTTTACGGTTCCTGAATTAAGACTAAATGAACCCGGGTGATTTTTTCCAACCCCATTTCCTGTAAATCCAACTTTCGACATTTTAGTATCAATCGCTATCTCATTGCCAGTGGCAGAACCCACAGCTTGTTCTTCTGCCACTTTTGCTTCATCACCCTTTAGCTTTGTAGAGCATGATGTTATAAAAATTGATGTGGCTATTAAAGCCACTCCCAAAATTACTTTTAATGTTTTCATATATTTATTTTTTAAAATTAAACTTGTTTTGAAAATTGAACTTCTCCATGTATCCTCACATCCTCGCTTACCAATAAACCTCCGGCAGCCAAAGGAGCGTTCCAAACTAAATTCCATTCAGTCCTGTTTATTTTACCGTTTAAGGTAAAGCCTACTTTTTGATTTCCCCAGGGATCAATTCCCATACCACCACATTCCACATTAAAGGTTACAGGTTTTGTAATAGCATTAATTGTTAAATTTCCATGCAATTCGTAATTGTCATCACCCAAATTTTTCATTTCGTTTGAAATAAATTTCATTTCAGGGTAATTAACTGTATCAAAAAAATCGGGTGATTTAATGTGACCATCGCGTTGTTCGCTGCCTGTTGTAATAGAAGCTGTATCGGCAGTAAAGTCAATTTTTGCAGTAGAAAAATCGTCTCCTTCTGCTTCTACCTTTACATCAAATTTTTGAAAAGAACCCGATACGTTGGTAATCATCATGTGTTTTACCTTAAACCCAAGCTCGCTGTGCGAAGTATCAAGGTTCCAAATAGTTTTGGCTGTTGCTGTTGTTGTCATAATTTTTTTTGTTTAAATAATATAATGCAAAATTAAACAGAACGACTACTTCGAAACCTTGAGGCAGGCTAAGAAAAAGTATTGAGGTAGGTTAAGGTTAAGGTTGAGGTTAAGGTTGAGGTTGAGTATAATTATTTAGCCATCTGCTTCCTTATTCTGCTTAAACTTTCAGGAGCAATGCCAAGATAAGAAGCAATACTGTGTTGAGGAACCCTTTGAACAATTTGTGGATAGGTTTTTATAAACGATAAATAGCGTTCTTCTGCTGAACTGCCTAACATAGAATTAACCCTTCGTTGGCTTGCCACATAATTTTTTTCTAACAATATCCGCATAAACCTTTCATATTTGGGCACCAATTGCAATACTTTGTCGCGTGATTCTAAATCCATCGTTACCAATTCAGAATCCTCAATGGCTTCAATATTGTAGGTGGCAGGTTCACCCGTGAGGTGGCTATACATATCGCTGGCCCACCAGCCTTCCAGTGCAAACTGAAAAACATGTTCATCCCCATTTTTATCTGTAGAATATGTTTTTAAACAACCCTTGGTTACAAAGCCAGCATATCTGCACACATCTCCTTCCTGCAAAAAGAACTGACGTTTTTTAAGTCGTTTTATTAAACTATTTTCTCTTATAACCAGTTTATCCGCTTCTGAGAGTTCTATAATATTTGCTATTGTTTGAATAAAGTATTCAATCATGTTCTATAATAACTCTTAAAACCATGAATTGGTTTTTAAAAATGGATATATTATATAAATTGTTTTATTTTGAAAAGATATTTAAACCACATCACTTTCAACACGTTGTAACATTTTTTTAAAAACTGCCGTCAATACCTGTAATAAAAAAATTATTGGACGAAAAAGCCCTGATAAAAGCATGTGCCAACGGTGACTCTAAAGCTCACCGGGTAATTTATGACCAATATGGTCAGCAGCTTATGGGCCTATGTATGCGGTATACCGGAAACAGGGAAGATGCTGAGGAAATATTTCACGATAGTTTAATAAAAGTATTTAAAAATATAGCAAATTTCAAAAATGAAAGCAGCCTAAAAACCTGGATATCCAGAATTGGAATAAATACCGCACTGGATTTTTTACGGAAACGTAAAAAAACACTGTTTTTAAGCCATATTTCTGACTATAACCATGAAATAGTAGACAGTGATATACCCCCAGAAGTAAGCTTTGAAGCTGAAACAGCCATGAAAATGTTAAAAACAATGCCGGTAAACCAGCAGGTAATTATAAACCTTTTTATAATAGAAGAAATGAGCCATAAAGAAATAGCAGCCCAATTAGGAATAAGTGAGGAAGCATCGAGGGTGCAGCTAAGCAGAGCAAAACGAGTACTATCAAATATAATAAATACTAAAGCTACCGAAAACCGCAGATTTGATAATACCGCTAATTAAAAATTAAAAATATAAAAACTAATAAATTATTAAATGAACACCAAAAATAATCTTCATAATGCGCTGAAAGGGGCATTTGAAAACTACAAAGAACCTCTTAATGAAGCCCAGTGGGAAAGGCTTGAAGGGGCTATAACTAAAAGAAAAAAGAGGAGATTTTTTCCGTTTTTTTTACTTTTTATGGTTATATGTTTTACCGCGGGTAGCACATATTTCCTCACATTAAACTATGGTGTAAAAAACACCAGCTTGTCTGTTTATCCCACTAAGCAAGACAAATTGACTATTAACACTAACAAAAACAATATAGATAAAAACAAAAATGTTTCCATTATTTCTTCCCAAATTAATTCTACCAACTCCAAGGTTATAGGTTCTGCCAAGGTTATCCCTTCAGGTGAAGTTTCTTATTTTAAAACCACTAAATATTATCTGAATAAAAATTCAAATAAAAATCAAAGGTATCTGCCTTCTGAAATTAAAGAGGATGAACCCAAGGCTGAAAACACAGAAGCTATAAAAGATAAAGTAGTTGATATATCAACAAAAGAAGATAAATTTGAAGAAGCAGAAGGCTCGGTAAAAAAAATGGAAGTAGAAGATATTGCTTCAAAAAATAAGGATTCCGTTATCTTGGTAAACAAAAAAGATAAAGATAAGGACATTATTCTGCCTCCCCCGCCCCACCCGGCAAAATTTGCCTTTACACTTGCCGCAGGGGTTTCCAAAATGAATATAAAGGTGGTTGGAATTGAAAATGGTATTGCGTTACATAAGGATACCCGCAAAATTTTTGAAGAAAGTAACAAAAATTTAAAAACTGATTTTATTAATCTTGGTTTCGATTGGAATATATTACCCAGTTTCAAGATCGGGGTAAATACAGGTATTCAATATTTGAGGGTAACTACCCCTGTTAATATTGAATATAGCCTTACACAGATACCTTTTTGGGATAAATCACATACCCAAATTGAAGGCTATGTGACCGACACCATTCCCCTCAAATTTAATTCGTCGGCTACTAACTATACCACATATATTACTATACCCTTGCGGTTCAACTATTCCATTCCTGTCAATTCAAAAAATGAAATACTTGTTACCGCAGGGATTAATTTAAGTACTTTGGCAGCAGCCAAAGGCCAGAGCCTAATTATTAACAATGAGCCTGGAGTAAAATCACTGAATACAAACATGTATCGACGTTTTAATACAGGATTTACAAGTGGTTTTCAATACAATTTCAGGGTGAAAGACACCTGGTGGATTGGTATTGAATCCCTGTATCAGCTTAACTCCCTAAAATATAAAACCGGAGACGGAGGCATTAAAAACAGGCTGGATGGATATATGATTAACGCAATAATTAAATATAAAATCTAATGAGTATGAGAAACATTACCCTAACCCTCTGCCTAATTATTGCTACTTTAAGTTTAGCTCAAACACAACCCCCTCCTTTTTTAGAAAAATTAGGGAAAGAAGTGAATCAACCCATTGAATGTTTTTGTTCCGACCGGAGTGGAGACCTTACGGTAGGCTATTATAAATCGGCCACATCTGATCAATTAATTTTTAAAAAATGGATGGCAGTTACAAAACAATGGGATTCAATCAATATGATTTCTAGTGTTAGAATACCTTCACGCAATTTTACGAAGTGCCTATATTACAAAGATTCTTTGTTGCTTACAACCGGATATGTTAAAGACGGAAAAACAAGTTTAGGTATATTTTATTTACCAAATAGAAATGCAACACCGGCACTAATGAGTGAATTTAAGGCAGACAAGGGTAGAGACCTTTTTATTTCTGACCTTAGGGTAATAAAAAACAGGTTAACTGTATTTGGTAGTTTCGACTCCATCTATACAAGTCTTAAAGGCTGGATAAGAATTTCAAATGCAGCCATATATGAACTCAGTGGAATAGCTGACCTTTGGGAATTTAGGGCGAAAGGAATAAGCACCGAAAAATTAAGAATTGCAAATTTACCTATGGCAACTCTGAACGATACTACCCTTATTATTTCAGAAGACCGAGCTAGCATTTTTAGATTTATTTTTCCCGATCAGCTAAAAGCCATTCTTGAGCCATCGGTGGGCAAAGGATCCTATTCAAACGTTGCCACCATAGGAAACCGATGGATTATTACCAAGCCAAATTCGGATACTATAATATTTTATAATGGTATAGATTTTAAAGAACGAAAACTCAATAGGTCATTGACCGAAAACCTTAGTATTGTAAATACTAATAAAGGACTATTAATAGCTGAGGATTCAAAAGAATTGAGTTGGTTATATAAATTGGATATTGAAAAGAATAGGCTTTTAATAATACGTCAATCCCTCAGAACCAATATTGGTATTCCTAAAACTGCCTTAATTTACTCTGAGATTAGTAAAAACACCTTTTACAGGTTTAATATTCCAATAAAACATGCTGGCATTGTATATGAAAATGTGGCTCAAATTGTTGATATAGATTGGGCTTTAAAATTTAAAAATGTTACCGCTTACCTTTTTATTGACCGAAATCGAGATTACAAAAAAAATGGAAACGATGAAATGGTAAAAGGTCAATTATTTAACCGAACCCTTGGTTATCTATTGCCCATTAGCACTGGCAAATTTTTTGATACAATACCTTTTTGGATTGATGCTGAATATCAACTGATAAATTTCGCTTCGGGAGAGTGTATAAAATTACCCTTTAGCGGAGCTGTGAGAACTAATACTGTAAAAGGAGTGGTGGATGATTTATATTTCCCCTTACAGCTAAGCAAAATACCCAAAAACATAAATGTAAAAAGTTGGGGCAAGGCCACAGCCCGCCTAATGGATACCATACCGCTAACAATTAAAGTATATAGCAGCGACTGCTCCAATAGCCCATCCAATGTTAAGGTTACTGTTGAACTCGAT
Source organism: Bacteroidia bacterium (assembly GCA_046154525.1). Classification (GTDB taxonomy): domain Bacteria; phylum Bacteroidota; class Bacteroidia; order NS11-12g; family UBA9320; genus JABWCE01. The sequence goes on along the minus strand of JBJXDS010000329.1, from coordinate 1,814 downwards.
TCGCATACACGAGTTATTAGCTCAAGCCCTTTTATTACTAGTAAAATAGGGCAAATATTGGTGTATGACTTTGTAAATATCAAAGCCAATCGCGATACCATAATTAGATTAAATGTAGTTTACCCCTACCCTGAATATAAAATAGATAAATATGTTAGGCATCATGTTAAAATAAATACTATAACCAAAGACGATAGCTTGGATAATAATGATAGTATTGTACAAAAATTGGTAGGTAGCTACGACCCTAATGCTAAATATAGTATACCTCAGGGAATTATTGTTTCAGACCTTAAACACATTCGTTATTATATCGAATTTCAAAATGAAGGAAATGATGTGGCCCGCCGGGTAACGGTGGCTGATACCTTGGATACTCACACTCCTGTTTACGAATTTCAGATGGTAGCGGCCAGTCATGCCTACTCCGTTTCTTTGCAAAATAATGTTGTTACCTGGGTATTTGATAATATTAATTTACCCGGTAAAAAGGTGGACGAAAAAGGTAGCCAAGGTTATGTTATATTCGATGCCAAAGTAATAAGTAATATTGGGATTGGGGATAGTATACGAAACAAAGCCTATATTTACTTTGACTATAACGATCCCATAATTACTAATATTTCAATAATTAGTAGGATTGAAGACTTGCCTATAGTGGATGAGTCGGATAATTCATTCAGGGTATTCCCTAATCCGGCCACTGCTAATGTAACGATAGAAAACAAAATCAATATTTTTCAGGAGGTCAAAATTTTTAATATACTTGGACAGGAGATAGAGGATATAAAATTAGACCCAATTGGAAAAACCATTCGTTCCATTTCATCATGGCCCAAGGGGATGTATTTTATTAAATCAACAAAAGGAAATTTTCAAAAGTTTTTAGTACACTAATGTTGGGAAAATTAAAATTTTAATAATCGAATTCCATATCAAACGATTTTTTAAAATTTTTATTGGCAGCTAGCATCACTATTCCTTCTTTTTCCAAAACTTCACCATTAAAATCAAAGGCATCGGCTATTCCCTGCCAGGGTTCTATACAAATAAAATTAGCATTGGGCTTAGCCCAAATACCTAGATATGGCCATCCTTCAATGGTTACTTTAACAGCTTTATTGGTTGATTTTGACTGAAGTTTAACCCAATGGGATTTTAAATTTTTAAAAATCAAGGCATCCCGCGCAAAAGTCTTTTTGTCAACCACAATTTGTCCATTTCCTCCTGTTACCATCTTGGTCCGGGTAGAAATAAAATTATCATACAACAAATACGAAGGTGGATTGGGGTCGTTTTCAAAAATTAAAATAGCATCGCTTGGCTCATTAATATTAAAAGCCGGGTGACCGCCAAAAGAAACCGGCATTGTGCAATTGCCCCTGTTTAAAACTTCAAAACCCATATTAAGCTTATTGGCTATTAACTCGTATTTAACTTTAAAACTGAAAAGGAACGGATACCGCTGAAGGGTATGGGCATTTTCATTTAGGTCCAGCACCACACTATTTTCAGATTGGTAAATAATTTTAAAAACTAAATCTCTCGCAAACCCATGTTGTTCTATGGTGTAAGTTTGGCCATTATAACGGTATTCAAAATTTTTAAGCCGGCCTACAAAAGGGAATAATACTGGGGCGTGGCGTGGCCATATAGCTTCATCAGCCTGCCAAATAAATTCAGTTTCGGTTGGGTTGTGAATTACACTGCAAATCTCGGCCCCAAAGGGATTGATGTTGGCCGAATAATCGCCAGAATTGAGGGTTATAAAATTATTCAAATTAGCTATGATGCTATTGGCGGGGGGGGGGGGG
>JBJXDS010000328.1:0-4780 GCA_046154525.1 Bacteroidia bacterium | reverse complement strand
AATCTCAACCTCAATCTCAACCTCAATCTCAACCTCAATCTCAACCTCAATCTCAACCTTTAAATGCTAGAGATATACAAACCCATCAAGCGTTTTTTCGATATTATTTTTTCCTTGCTTGCAATTTTAATTTTGTCTCCAATACTGATTCCTATAGTAATTTTACTAAAACTTACCGGAGAAGGCTACATATTGTATTTTCAAAAACGAATTGGCTACAAAAGCCACTATTTTAATATATGGAAATTTGCGACCATGCTTAAAGACAGCCCAAATATGGGAACCGGTACAATTACTTTAAGAAAAGACCCAAGAATTACACCCATGGGAGGATTTTTAAGAATAACAAAAATTAATGAATTGCCTCAACTTTTTAATGTTTTAAAGGGAGATATGAGTTTTGTTGGACCCAGACCTCTAGTTGATAAAAATTTTAGTGAAACACCCAAGGAAATAAAAGATAAAATCTATTTAAACAAACCTGGAATTACAGGCATTGGTTCAGTTGTTTTCAGGGATGAAGAAAAATTAATTTCTGAAACAAAACTTCCCGTAGAACAATTTTACAATGAAGTTATTGGTCCTTTTAAATGCGACCTTGAAATTTGGTATGGTAAAAACATTTCTTTTTTAATTGATTTTAAAATTTTAATGCTAACTGCTTTAGTAATTTTAATGCCCAAAGCCACTTTTTATTCTACCTGGTTTAAAGACCTCCCAAAAGCGAAAGGTTTTTAGTTAGCTTTGCAAACACACATATTTTGGCGCTGAGCAATAAAATATTATTCATTATACCACTTCAGGTAATCACCATACTTGCTTATTTTCCAATTGCCCGAAAATTAAAATTATTTGATGTACCGAATGAAAGAAGTTCTCATACCAGCCTAACATTTAGAGGGGGTGGGGTTATAGTTCCTATATCATTGTTTTTCTATTCCATTTTTTTTGGGTTTCAAAATTCTTACCTTATTTTAGGAGTATTATTGGCATCAGCCATCAGTTTTTATGATGACATTAAAGGCTCCAACCCTTTTTTAAGATTAATGTGCCATTTTATAGCCGTAGGGTTAGTGATGATGGACATAACAGATGGTATACAATTTTTACCATTTGTTACAATTCTTATTGCCATTATAGCTGTCGCCGCTGTAAATGCCTATAATTTTATGGATGGAATTAATGGTATTACTGGTCTATATACACTATCAATATATGAAACTGTATATTTTTACGATTATCGAATTGAAAATGTTTTTGATGAAAACTTAATTGCCATCCTTACTATTGCACTACTTATTTTTGGTTTTTATAATTTTAGATCAAGAGCTGTATTGTTTGCGGGTGATGTTGGTAGTGTTTCATTAGGACTTATTGCTGTGTTTTATGTGCTATTTTTAATTCTGCATAACAACGATATAATTTATTTGTCAATGGTTGCGGTGTATGGAGTTGAATCAGGGTTAACTATTTTTTACAGACTTATAAAAGGACAAAATATTTTCCAGCCACATCGTATGCATCTTTTTCAGGATTTAGTAAATATTGCTAAAATGCCACATTTAGTGGTTTCTTTTATATATACCATAATACAGGTGGTTATTAATTTTGGTATGTTTTTATGTATCAAGGAAGGATTTTCAGGATATTTATATTTTATCTATGTAATAATATTATTGCTATGCACATATATCATTGTAAAATATCAAATTCACAAACGCTTAGTAGTACCTGATGAAGAAAATTAAATTTGCAGTTGTAGGATTGGGGCATATTGGCCTGCGGCACTCAAAAATTGCCAACGAGCACCCTGATTCAGAGGTTTTGGCATGTTGTGATATAGACTCTTCTCGAGAAACAAAACTGCATGAATTAGAATTAAATCCACGTTTTTATACCAACTATAAAGAATTAATTTTAAATGAACCTGAGGTAGATGTGGTAAACATTGCTGCCCCAAACGGACTTCACACTGAGATTGCACTTTTTGCACTAGAACATGGTAAACATGTGGTAATTGAAAAACCAATGGGATTATCAAAAGTGGAATGTGAAAAAGTGATTTTTAAGTCCCTTCAACAATCCAGAAATGTATTTGTGGTAAAACAAAACAGATACAGCCCACCATCTAAGTGGCTTAAAGAAATATTTGATAGTGCTATTTTGGGTGAAATATTGATGGTACAAGTAAATTGCTATTGGAACAGGGATGACAGGTATTACAAACCCGGTAACTGGAAAGGTACTTTAAAATTAGATGGAGGAACTTTGTTCACCCAGTTTTCGCACTTCATTGATATTATGTATTGGATATTTGGTGATATAAAAAATATTCATGCAACTTTTAAAAATGCCACCCATAAGGAACTAACCGAGTTTGAAGATTCAGGGGTGGTAAACTTTGAATTTGTAAACGGAGGTATGGGATGTATTAATTTCTCAACGTCTGTTTGGGATACCAATATGGAAAGCAGTATTACAGCCATTGGCTCTAAAGGCAGTATAAAACTAGGTGGTCAATATTTGAATAAAGTAGAATATTGCCATATTAAAGATTATACTTTACCAATATTACCCGAAACAAATCCACCCAATGATTATGGCCCATTTAAAGGTAGTGCAGCCAATCATCACTATGTTATTCAAAATGTAATTGATACACTTAACGGTAAAAGTCGGATTGATACAAATGCTCTGGAGGGACTAAAGGTGGTTGATATTATTGAACGTATTTACGAATTAAGAGATTTACAAAAACTTTGAGGATAGCATGGTTTTCAAATATTGATTTTCAGGAGGGCAATGCAGCCAATTCCAGAATACGGGCATTAGCCAACGGGCTAAAAGCAAATGGGAACCATGTTTTTTTGTTTTTTTTAAGCCCCACGGTTTTTAATGATAATGGCTTAAATAAAAAAACAAAAGGATTTTTTGATGGAATTTATTTTAATTATTTAAGCGGCAAAATTATTAGAAGCCACTACCTGCTAATCCGGATATTTACGTATTTAAAATCTATATTTTCTTCATCCTGGTTGCTCATAAAAAAACGGAATCATTTTGATATTATATTTATCTATAGCCCACGCTTATTATTTTTTGGCCATATTTATATTTTAGCAAAAATTTTAAAAATACCGCTAATATTGGAAAAAACAGAATTAGACCATTTAATTATTGAAAACAAATCACTGGTTTCAAAATTTGCAGGGTTTACCGATCGATTGGATGTTTATTTTTTAAAACATGTTTGCACTCACCTCATTGTTATTTCCGAAAAATTAAAAAATTATTATAGTCAATTTTTACCACCATCAAAAATAAGTTTGGTTCCTATTATTGTGGATTTAAAACGATTTGAATCAGTAAACGGCAATGGTATTTTTCCATCTTATACCTTAGGCTATTTAGGCTCTTTTGGAGCCAAAGATGGAGTTAACGGAATTATCGAAGGGTTTAAAAATGCAATTAAAGAAGTTCCAAATTTGAAATTGAAACTGATAGGTTTTAACCCCCATAAGAAAGAAACCAACCTTGAATTGAAAAGAAACCAACTTAACGGTCAGGTTGAAAAATCAGGACAAATAACCTACGATCAGGTACCGCATTGGCTTGCAAAATGCGACTTACTCATCATGAACCGAACCAATCATGAATTTTCGCATTATGGATTTCCGACCAAACTGGGTGAATATTTAGCTACCGGCATTCCAACAATTTGTACCCGGGTAGGAGATATTGAAAATTATTTGGAACACAATAATTCAACCTATATTATTGAACCCGATAATTCAAAACAACTTACAGATGCTATTATTGAACGCTATAAAAACTACGATACCTTTAATGCCATTGGCCAAAAAGGTAAACAAATAGCTCAATCGCATTTTGATTATCAAAAATACATACCGGTCCTTCAATCGGTATTTGAAGAAGCCATACTTTCTAAGAAATACCCTTAAGATGTTTTCACATCTATCGCAAATTAATGTAAGGGTATTCCACATGACCTTTATCTAAAATACAGATAATTACATGTGAAATAAAAGGAGGTTTATTCCAGTTCTTCTTCCAATTTCCCCAACATTTTTCCTATAATTCCAAACGGTTCTTTCTTTTGTAAGGTCCCGTCTTTATTATAATTATACCAAACTCCACGTTTTTCACCTTTGCGATATCGGCCATAAACTTTAAGTTCCCCGGTTTCATAAAATTCGCGATAACGGCCATGCAATTCTCCCCGTTTGGTTTCGGCCTCAAATCTTAAATTGTCACTGTTTCCATAGTAATCCTTTATAACATTGTGTTCAAACTTTGTCATTAAAAACCGCTGCACATCATCCATCGAATCTAAAATGGCGGCAGCATCTTCTTCAGCGTCAACTAAACTATCGATTTCAAAAACCGATGAATCCGGTTTATATTCCAAAAAATCCATCCGGACTTTGGTAAAAAACTTATCATCCCGCTCTGTTAACTGAAAACCTAAATCACAAAACGACCTAAAGTAAACTTCGTTTTTAGCCACCCCCGCTTTGGTTGAAGCATCCATTTTTTTAGTAAATAAAGGGAAAGCCCGGTTGGACGATATGTAAGAAAATACGGTAGATTCATTGCTAAACTTACCCAAAAAGTCTGTAAAAATTTCATTCTTGCCTAAGGTGTTCCCGGTTTCATAATCTTCAATTAAACTAACAATGGTCCTCGGATTATTGCTAAAAACCACATAATCGTCTACAATTGTGTAATATGGTTTTTCAAGTTTTGAAAACAATTTTCC
>JBJXDS010000327.1:0-4694 GCA_046154525.1 Bacteroidia bacterium | reverse complement strand
TCTCACTATCCAGGTCTATAAAATCTGTTCCAAGGATTTGGGCAGCATACTTTCCATAAAAGGTTTTGCCAACACCAGGCATACCTACCAAAAAAACAATTTTAAAATTATTCAAGTTTAATTCGGGGATCTAAAAGTGTGTACACTATATCTACCGCAATATTTACGACCACAAATATTAAGGCTACAATAATTACGGAGCCCATTACCACTGGCAAGTCTGAATTATCTAAAGCCTCTACAGTTACCTTACCTAACCCTTTCCAATTAAAAATAAATTCAACAAAAAAAGTACCGGCTAAAAGCGAAGCAAACCAACCTGAAATAGCCGTAATCACCGGAATTAGTGAATTTCGAAGCAAATGCCTTGATATTATAAACCGCGGTTTCAATCCTTTAGCTCTGGCGGTTCTTATGTAATCGCGTGGTAAAACATCCAGTACAGAAGCTCTGGTTAGCTGACTAAATATAGCCAATGGCCTTATTCCTAAAGCCAAGGTAGGAAGTAAAAGATTTTTCCAAATGTAAACTTGCCCCTTAAATGGGTCAATATCGCTATAATTGCCGGTCATGTTTAGCCCTGTATATTTATTTAATACAAATCCAAACAACCAAGCCAAAATAATGGCAACAAAAAATGAAGGTAATGAAATACCGAGGGTTGAAATAAATAGAACGGCCCTATCTACCCATGTATCTTTTTTTATTGCCGCCAAAGCACCTAAGGCAACACCAAAAATAGATGCTAAAAAAATAGATGCTAAGGCTAAAATTAATGTGCCTTTAAACGCTTCGGATAAAATAGAATTAACTTGCTTTCCACTTTGAAACGAGCGCCTGAGATAGGGAAATTTTAAAACCAAACTTTTATTTTCAAATTTTAAAATTTTGCTTTTCGTCACATTTATATCTTCATAATTTTTATTGGCATATATTGAAACGAAAGAAATATCATTTAAATAGAGTAAGTATTGTTTCCATAGGGGTTTATCTAATCCAAACTCACGCTGTATGGCAAGTTTCGTTTTTTCATCGCTTCGCTGACCAGTGGCCAACTCATCAGGCGTTGGAAACGAAGCGCTAAATAAAAAGAATACGACCGAGGCTACACTTATAAATATAAGTAGGCCGTAAAGAAGTTTTTTTATTATAAAAGAAGTCAATGGTTTTGAAGTTCTATGTTCGTGATTCTATCTTCTAAGTTCTTTCAGGAAGAGGTATTAAAATTCAAATTTATAATTTCAATTTTCAAAATCTCACTTCATCTTCCTCAACAATTGCTTATAACTCGGTAAATCGGTGCTCGGCCAAATAGCTATTACGGTTCCTTTTTTAAATAATAATAAACCAGGATTGCTCCTAATTATGGATTTAAGATTGGTATTATCGCCGTAATAAAATTTAAAAGGGAATTGGTACTCGTGCCTGATAGCTTCAGCTTCTGCAGGGGCGGATGAGGTTAAAGCCCAAAAATCAAACTTGGTGCTGCTTGCCCATTCAATAGCAAGAGCCGTTATTTTTTTCATAGCTTTAGGCCTTGTGGATGTAAGCCCTTGTGATACCAATAATAATTTGTATTCGTCCTTTGCAAAAAATTGGGGTACATAATTTTTGCCATCTGCATCTACCATTACAAAATCATGTATTTCGGGTTTATCCCCTTCATCTATAACCTTATCTAAGCGGTCCTTAAATTTAAAGGCAGGATTTTCGGCTATTTTTCTCTCCTCTAATTGCTCAAGGGTAAATTCATAATCCTTCCCATCTCTGGTATAAATAAAAACCATTTCTCTTTTTTCTTGCCTGGCATTAGGAGGCAGAGTTGTTAGTTTTTCAATATTATTTCCTTTGGCAAATTTTAAAAAATTAAAAACCGGTAAATAATACCAACAGTAAAAGGAAAACGCAAAACCTGAAACTGAAAAGAAAAGTAACAATTTCCAACTAAACCCGTGAGAAAAAACTGGTTTAATGTATTTACGAAGCAAAACAAGTATAAGTATAAAAACACAAAGCAATACATCTTTGGTAAACGATTCCCAGGGCGTTAGCGGTATGGCATTACCAAAACAACCGCAGTCGGTTACTTTATTGTAATGGGCCGAATACCATGTAAGAAATGTGAAGAAAATAATCATCAAGCCAAGTAGTGACAAGGATAAATTCTTTTTCCACCCGATGAGTAATGATAGGCCCAACACTACTTCTACCACACAAATAAAAATTCCAAGCAGTAAGGTGTAAGGAATTAAAAAGCTACAAACATTGGCCAGAAAATCAGAGTTACTTTTTAAATCGGAAACAAAAACTAATAAATATTCTTCTAACTTAATGGCAAACCCCACAGGGTCATTTATTTTAATAAAGCCCGAAAAAACAAACAGTACCCCGGTTATTACTCTTAGTATATTGGCTATTAATTTCATTCTTGAAGAATTGTTAGATTACTATACTGTCAAATTGTTTTTCTTTGTTCTGTTTAGAACAATTTAACAATCCAACAATTTAGCAATAGAATTTTCTGTTCTTTGCAAAAGTAATAATGATAGCCCATAATTCACTTAACTCAAAACTTTTTTCTATCAACTGTAAAGGCACGCTGTTATCGCTGCAAACGCCCGTAGTTATTGGAATTTTGAATACCACACCCGATTCTTTTTTTGATGGGGGAAAATATAATACGGAAGATTCGGCCTTATTTCATGCCGAAAAAATGTTAAACGAAGGGGCCGTTATTTTGGATATTGGGGGATATAGCAGCCGGCCAGGTGCTATTGATATTAGTGTGGATGAAGAATTGAAACGGGTGATTTCCATTATTGAAAGAATCAGTTTAACATTTCCTCAGGCCATTATTTCTATCGATACATTTCGGGCCAAAGTAGCCATGGACGCGATAAATGCAGGTGCTTCAATAGTTAATGATATTTCAGCCGGAGATGATGACGCATTAATGATTGAAACCGTTGCTAAACTTGGTGTTCCATACATTGCTATGCATAAAAAGGGAACTCCACAAACCATGCAATTAAATCCAGCTTATAACGATGTAACTGTAGAAGTGCTGGATTATTTTATAAAAAAAATACCCTTGTTGCGGCAAGCCGGAATTGTTGATATTATTATTGACCCCGGCTTTGGATTTGGAAAAAATTTAGAACACAATTATAATTTACTTAAAAATTTATTGGCTTTGAAAATTTTGAATTGCCCCATACTTGCAGGCATGAGCCGCAAACGGATGATTAATGAAGTACTTAATATTTCGGCCAAAGATGCCTTGAACGGAACCACCGTGGTAAATACCATAGCCCTGATGAATGGAGCAAATATTTTGAGGGTGCATGATGTGAAGGAGGCGGTGGAAGCCGTAAAAATAATTATGAGCTATAAAAATTTAAATGCTGAAATATTGCTTAATTAAATAAAATCTCATAATTCAACATTCAACCCATCCCAGGCCAATTCCATCCCTTCCGGCAATTCTTTATTCACCTCCTCATGCAGCCCCAATTGGTGACTGATATGTGTAAAATAGGCTCGCTTCGGATTTATTTTTTTTACCATATCCATGGCTTGTTCTAATGAAAAATGTGAAATATGGGATGCCCGCCGCAAGGCATTCAGGACTAAAACTTCAGTGCCATTCATTTTTTCAATTTCAGCATCGCCAATGCTGTTGGCATCTGTTATGTATGTAAAATTGCCTACCCTATAGCCCAATACCGGCATCCTATAATGATGCACCCTTATGGGGACTATTTTAATTCCCTCAATTTCAAATTCGTTTTCATTTATAATATGAAAATTGGCTTCGGGCACTCCGGGATATTTAAATTCCTCAAACATGTAAAAATAATCGCGTCGTATGGCCGTCATTACTGCCTCTTCCAGATATACTTCAATGGGACCTTGCTGGATATAATTAAAAGAACGAATATCGTCGAATCCGTTGATATGGTCTTTATGTGAATGGGTAAAAATCACTGCATCCAACCTAGGGTTTTCAATCCTCAGCATCTGTTGCCTAAAATCGGGGCCGGTATCTATCACTAAGCTCTTCCCTCCCATTTCTATCATTACGGAACTTCGCAGTCTTTTATCTTTGTTGTTGGTACTTTGGCACACAATACATTGGCACCCAATTATGGGTACACCCTGTGAGGTGCCAGTGCCTAAAAAAGTAACTTTCAAAGTGCCACAAACTTAAAAATAAAACCCTTTACTTTGCCTAAATGATTTCGATATATCATAAAGTCAACGACCATTTTGAAGTAACCAACGATTTGGCGCTACTTGCAACTATAAAAAAGCAAAATATAGTATGGGTGGATTTGCTGGGTTGGGACGAGAAATCGGAGAAACTCATTGAAAATCATTTTGGATTGGAAATAATGAATAATAAGGAGCAGGTAGAGATAGAGCAAAGTGCCAGATATGTGGAGTATGAAGACCATATTGTGAGCCATTCTAACTTCGTTACCAGGCAGGGGCTTTCACTTGTTCCAAAAATTGTTTCGTTTACGGTAGAAAAAAATTTATTGATTACCAACCGCGATTATGATTTTCGTTCGTTTATAGAAACATCTAAAAAGGTACTTTCAGCCAATTCAAAACTTACCAGTTCGGATGTATTTTTAAGTATTATTGACTTGCGAATTGCCAACGATGCCGACCTTGTAGAGGATCTTACA
>JBJXDS010000326.1:0-5960 GCA_046154525.1 Bacteroidia bacterium | reverse complement strand
TTGGTAAACTTTCGAAAAAAGATATTAAAAATGCCCCCAAATTTGTGATTGACACTAAAGAAAAAGATTTTGGAGAGCAGGCCGTTGGATCGTTTGTAAGTACCACATTTAGAATTACCAATAAAGGAAAAAACGATTTAGTAATTCTGAGCCTAAAAGCACAGTGCCACTGCACTGAACCAAGCATTGACAAAACGGTTTTGAAAACCGGTGAAACAGCAACTCTTACCATTAAATTTGATTTGGTAGGACATGCGGGTAGTGTGCAGAAGCCTGTTACTATTTATACCAACGACCCTAAAAAACCTACGGTGGAGGTATTGCTGAAGGCTAAACTTTATTGATCAAAGGTTTCAAACCAATTTCTGCACCCTTTTTTAAAATATAACCTAAAGCTTCATCATATTCGTTTTTTATTTCACCATCCAATATCGCTTCACGTAGTGCATTTTTTAAAACCCCAATTTCACGCCCGGCTTTTATCCCAAACATTTCCATTATTTCAGTTCCGTCAATAGGTGGCTGCCAGTTCCTCACTCTATCCCGTTCTTCCACATCCCGTATTTTATCTTCTACTACTTTAAGGTTTTGGATAAATTTTTTAACCTTAAACTCATTTTTGGTAGTTATATCTGCCCGGCAAAGTTTTAACAGGCTGAATATATCTTCTCCGGCATCAAAAATTAATCGCCTAACGGCTGAATCGGTAACAATTTCCTGAGAAAGCACTATGGGCCTAAGATGAAGCTGCACCATTTTTTCAACAAATTTCATTTTTTCATTCAATGGCAACCTCAACCGTTTAAAAATCCCTTTTACCATCCGTGCCCCTTTATCTTCATGCCCATGAAACGTCCAGCCTTCGCCTGAAAAAAAGCGTTTGGTTTGTGGTTTGGCTATATCATGAAGGATGGCTGCCCATCTCAGCCAAAGGTCGTCTGATTCATTGCATAAATTATCAAGCACCTGAATGGTATGATAAAAATTATCCTTGTGAGAAAGACCATTAATTGTTTCCACGCCTTGCAGCAAAGCCATTTCGGGGAAAACTAATTGCAATAATCCTGTGTCGAACATCAAACCAAAACCAATGGAGGGTTTAGGCGATAAAATAATTTTATTCATTTCATCCGAAATCCGTTCCATCGAAACAATTTCAATCCTATGGGCATTTTCTTTTATTCCCTGTAAGGTTTCGGGATGCAACTTAAAATTGAGTTGAGAGGCAAACCTTACAGCTCGCATCATCCGCAGAGGGTCATCACTAAACGTAATTCCAGGAGCTAATGGGGTTTTAATAATTTCGGATTTTAAATCATCCATCCCATTATACAAATCTACCAATTGTGCGTAATCATTAGCATTCAAGCTAATTGCCAACGAATTTATAGTGAAATCTCGGCGGCTTAAATCATCTTCAAACGACCCTTCTGATACTATCGGTTTGCGACTGTCCGATTGATAGGATTCTTTTCTGGCCCCCACAAATTCGATATCCCAGTCTTCACTTTTTATCATCGCCGTTCCAAAATTTTTAAAAATAGTTACATGGCTATTTTCCCCCAATTTAAGAGCCACCGCATTAGCAAAATCAATTCCATCACCAATTACTGTAAAATCTACATCTTTGGAAGGACGGTTAAGGAAAATATCCCTCACATATCCTCCAACCACATATGCTTTCACTTCTGTTTCGGTGGCTACCTGGCTTACTACCCCAAATATTTTATGCTCCAACCCTTTAATCACTGGTCGCAAAAATAACACGATTAAAAATAGGAACAGGATTAAAAAGAAGGAGAGTTACCCTAGATTAAAAATTTGATAAAATTGTGATTTATAAATAAAAACCTTTTGCATCTAGTTTTGTTTTTAAGGTTATAACTTTGCAAAAAAAATAATTATTAAAAAAATATGCCATACCCTGAAATGTTAGTATCGCCCATGAGGGCTGAGTTGAGTAATAACGGTTTTGAAGAACCGAAGAATAGTGAAGATGTAGATAGTGCTTTTGACAATGCAGATGGCACCATGCTATTGGTTGTAAATTCGGTATGTGGATGTGCCGCAGGTTCATGCCGTCCGGGAGTGGTTAATTCCCTTAATAATGGTAAAAGACCTGAAAAGTTAGTCACCGTGTTTGCTGGTCAGGATTTGGAAGCTGTGGCTAAGGCCCGCGAAAACTTGTTGCCGTATCCTCCGTCAAGCCCTGCCGTGGCATTGTTTAAAGATGGAAAGCTGGTTCACATGATTGAGCGCCATATGATTGAAGGCCGTTCGGCTCAAATGATTTCAGATAATTTAAAACAGGCTTACGAACAGTATTGTTAGAACAAAAAAAATAGCAAAAAAAAGGCTGATTAAATATTTAATCAGCCTTTTTTTATTTATGAATCTATTTTAAGGGGTAGGATTGGCTATTGCTTCGTAATCAATCAAAAACTTAAGTTTAATTTCTTCGGTAACAGGCCCATTGGTATTTAATACACCCCATGTCCAAATATTCGGTTTTCTACCATAATCCAACAGGTTTACATCCTCAGGTATAATTTCAAATTCCCTGGCGCCAGCAGGTATGTTACTAAATCTTGCTATTTCAACCGTTGGCAAGTCTTGAGCTCCAAGAAAGATAATCCCACTATTCACAATATCAAAATTAGCAGTGGCAGGAGATTCAATGATTATTTTTATTTTTTTAACTTTAAATGACTTGAGTAAGCTCATGTCTTTAATGCCATTTACAGTGGCAAAACTATCAAGATTTACAGATTCAACTGCGGTATCCAAAGCGATTGCACCTGCAGCTGTTGTGGGCTTGATGGTGTAATAGGCTTCCTGAGTTTGTAAGCCAAATTTAATGTCGAACAACTCATTACCACATCCCGAAAACGAAAAAGCGATAATACTAAAGAAAAGAATTTTAATTGCTTTCATGATTTATATAATTTTTTAATTTTTAACAAATTTAAACCAATAAAATGAATATGCAAATTTCCGCGTTAATCTTAATATCGGTTTACCTTATCATAATATGTGGCATTAATGACTATGGAACAATAATTACCTAACCATCAAAATTTAAATTATGAAAAATTTCAGGATTTGCATCAGTTTGGGATTCATATTTTATTCCCTCGTTTCGTTTAGTCAAACAGTAGAGTGGCAATATTTTAAAATGAATGGAACCGAATGCCGGATATTTACAACCAAAGGAAATTCACGAATAATAGTTCCAGCCAATTGTTTTTGGTTGGATGGAAAACCGTATCAGGGGTCGTTAACCATCGCCTTTAAAGAATACAAAGACCAAGCCGATTTTATTTTAGGTGGTTTAACACTAAGGTATGAAGTAAATGGAAAATTAAACACCTTGCAAAGTGGCGGTATGTTTGAAATTGACATTAAATCTGAATCTGCTAAAACTTTAAGTTTTGCACCAGCCAAAACAGTTACGGTAAAATTTGCCATCGACCCGCGATTTGATGTGGCAGGTTTGGAGCCATTTTATTTTGATCCTGCTACGAAGCGATGGGTAAAAAATACCAGGTTTGGAAAAACCAAGGAAGCCAATCAACCTATATCTGACCGTGAAGCAGATCTTTGGCAGGATGACCCAATGGTGGCCACATTTAATGATAATCCTGAATGGAATACCGACGATGCTGATGGGGGATGCTACACTATTCAGGTATCAGATCCAAAAAATCCGGACAATTTTAAGGATACGTTAATTTGTCCTCAGGGCTACAATCCATTGGATGGTCGCTACAATAACTATTTATCAGACCAGGCGTTTAAAACCATGCAAATAGATAAACTTGGGTTGTTTAATTATGATAAAATTTTTGATAATGAAAACAATGTACCCATGTTTGTAAAGTTAAAAACCAAGGATGGAAAGCCGTTTGAACTTACCGACCGCTTGTATGTAGTTTATAAATTGAGTAACTCGGTTATATATTATACAAAAGATGAATTAATTGAAAAATTTTCGCTATTGCCGAGAAGTGACATAAAAATATTTATTTACAATGCCGATGGAACGATTTCAAAAGTGCCCGATAGTTTTTGGAAAAACTTTGATGCCCGATTATTGAGAGGCAAAACCATTGAATTACCTTTTGAAACTCTGAAACTGGCAAGGCTAACTAAGGAAGAATTTGCCAGAGCAACCGGACTTTAAAATTTTAAAAATCATGAACAAAACTATCATCATCGCAGTATTTATATTTTCATTTTGTAAAACTAATGGTCAATCTCCGGCACTGGCTTTGGAAGATATGAAACATTACCGGATACAATTGGACAATAGGAGCAATCGTCATTTATTGGATGTTCCCCGCCAATTATTGGAAGGCTATTGCAAAGGGATTTATAAAGCCTATTATCCTCTCGCCGTTTTTAATGAAGTAAATTTTGGGGATTTTTTGGCCCATTTTAGATGGGGCGAGCCTGTATTTAACGAAACCGTTTTGTGCGGTGACGACTATTGTTCCAATTCTGTTTTTGCAGAATTGTTCAACCGTTTTAATGTATCCCTCGATTTTTATGAACAAAATTATTACAACACTCAAACGGCACGAATGGAACGCAAAGTGCACTTTATTCAACTGGTATATACCATGGATGTGGCCGGAAAAGTTTCTAATTTTAAAGGCCCGATTTTTAGAATGGATGAAATTGAAAAAACTATCCGCCTCAGGCAGGATGAAGCGAATAATGCCGAAACACAAAGCATAAAATACACCTTTGAATTAGGAAGATTTTATGCCGTGGAAATAACCGAAAAGGATATTAAAACCAAAGAAAAAAGAACCAATCAGGAAGATAATTTTCAGGAGCACTAAAGGGTAGTCAACTTATATTTTTTACGGCTATTTTTTTTTGAGTAAATGGCCTAAAAATGTGATAATGAAGATTCCAAACGAAAAGTTGGTATTTAGGTAGGCAAGAGGAATAGAGGCCAGTAAAGCAATGATACCAATGGCTGAATAAATGGCTGTTGATTTATTATCTTTAAAAAATTCAGAATTTATCATCTTTGTTTTATTTCCATACCAATAAAGAGAACCAAAAAACACATTCATTACGAAATAGTTGAGAGCCAGCAAGGCCACAGCAAACGAATCATGCGAATTATTGCCTGCAAATGCTGTGGTAAATGGAACGATAGAAAGTGAAAGTATAAAAAGCATATTGAGCAATATGTACCTTTTTGAAATGCTGTGTGTGTTCAACATCAGGATGTGGTGATCCAGCCAAATACCTGCAATTAAAAGAAATGACCCAATATAACTTATAAAGGATGGCAACAAAGCTTTAACCTGCCCAAATGCACCTTCACTACCAGCTTCTTCAGCTTCGGGAATGCGGAGTTCCAATACCAATATGGTAAGTATGATAGCAACAATGGCATCAAAAAAGGCTTCAAAACGTTTTTTATCATAGGTGTAATTTGTTTTTTGCATGGTTAATTTCTATTTTGCTTCAGCCTCCAAAGCAACTTAACTTTTTTAAATATGCCAATAGGAATTTTTAATATAGATGAAAGGTACTTTTATTAAAATAATTTCAAAGCATATCTGACATAAATTGTTGAGCGTACTTTAAAAAAATAAACCTCGGCAGAGTAAAGTATCTAACTAAGCTTCAATTGTGGATTTAATTTCAAAAGCCTATGTTTGCCCTGTGAAAAAATCAATAAGGCTAAAATCACTTACCCTTTTGCTATTATTGGCAGTAAGTATTTTTCCTTTTCAAATTTTTTGCCATCAGGATAATTCGGAAGAGTATAAAACAATTTCAATTTCTAAAGAATCCTCACATCATGATTGCCCCTTTTGCTCCTTTCAATTTTGCAACGAGTTTGAACAAACAGATGGTTTTTTGATTCAGTCAAACGAATTTTCTTTAAATACCATAGTTTTAAATTTTGAAAAAGAGCCCATCAAAGTTTCAAA
>JBJXDS010000325.1:0-3384 GCA_046154525.1 Bacteroidia bacterium | reverse complement strand
GATAAAAATTGATACAACAAAATATTATACTGATGTGTCAATTATAAAATATACCCAAACAAATTATTTTTTCTCTAATGGAAAAACAATAACGGAGCCTATTGTAAAAATTGAAAAACGTGTTGGAGATAGTGATTATTGGTTAATGATTTTCCTCGTTTTTATCCAGATATTTTTTGTCACCATGGTTTATGGGCCAATAGCCGCTTTTTTAGTTGAACTATTTCCAACAAGAATCAGATATACGTCCATGAGTTTGCCTTACCATATCGGCAACGGAGTGTTTGGCGGTTTGGTCCCTTTCATCGGTCTGCTTATTATCGAATATACCAAAACAACTCAAAATCCAACCGGAAATCCATTGGCTGGATTATGGTATCCCATTGGTGTGGCTTCGGTTTGTTTAATAGTTGGAACTCTTTTTTTAAGCAACAAATCAAGCAGTCTTTTATGGCCAATTTTAAAAAGATTTCTTGGGGTTTTATTAATGATTCTTGGACCTTTGGTTATAGGTTTATTACTATATTTTGCCAACCAAAAATTATCCTTGGCCACGGCTACTTTTAATGATATTTTGCAATGGAGCATTATCATAGGCATTTTTACGCCCGTTGCCATTGGGATGTTTATTTTTGGGAGGTATGCGTTTAAGGGGGAGTATGATAAAATGGAAAGTTAATTACTTTATTTAAAAACCTTAGTAGAAAAACAGTTATAAGTTGCTCAAACCTTATTACCTTATCCTAGTTTAAAATAAGCTAATAAGGTTTTTTGTTGAGGTTTTATCTTTTCCACTAAGGTATATATTTGCCATAAGATTTACCCATGAATTACCAAATACAATCCTTTAAAGAATACGAAGAAATTTATAAATACAGCCTTGAAAACCCGGAGGCATTTTGGTCAGAAATAGCTAATTATTTTAAATGGCAAAAAAAGTGGGAAAAGGTTTTAGACTGGAATTTTAAAGAACCTAAAATAAAATGGTTTGAAGGGGGGAAATTAAACATAACTGAAAATTGCCTTGACCGCCATTTAGAAACCCTGAGCAATAAAACAGCCCTGATCTGGGAACCCAACGACCCTAATGAACCAACACGAAATTTAACCTATAAACAACTCCACGCTGAAGTTTGCCGCTTTGCTAATGTTTTAAAAAATAATGGGGCCAAAAAAGGTGATCGCATTTGTATTTACATGCCCATGGTTCCTGAACTGGCTATAGCGGTTTTAGCTTGTGCCAGAATTGGGGCCATCCACTCGGTGGTATTTGGTGGTTTTAGTGCACAAAGTATTTCCGACAGAATTCAGGATGCTCAATGTAATATGGTTATAACTGCCGATGGTGCTTTCCGCGGAGCTAAGCAAATTCCTTTAAAACCTATAATTGATGAGGCTTTAACACATTGTCCTTCAGTAAAAAAGGTTATTGTTTTAGCCCGAACTCAAGCCGCAATTGAAATGGTGCCCGATCGTGATGTTTGGTGGCATGATGAAATAGCAAAAGTAGATTCCAATTGCCCGGCTGAAATAATGGATGCCGAAGACATGCTATTTATTTTATATACCAGCGGCAGCACCGGAAAACCCAAAGGAGTGGTTCATACTTGTGGTGGCTATATGGTGTATGCAGGCTACACATTTTCCAATGTTTTTCAATACCAACCCAATGAAATTTTCTTTTGCACGGCTGATATTGGCTGGGTTACCGGGCACAGCTATATTATTTACGGGCCGTTGGCCAACGGTGCTACTTCACTTATGTTTGAGGGGGTTCCAAATTTCCCGGATTCCGGGAGGCTTTGGGATATTGTAGCAAAACACAAGGTCAATATTTTATATACGGCTCCCACAGCTATCCGTTCACTGATGCAAGCCGGGTTGGATTTTGTGAAAGGAAAAAATTTAAATTCCCTCACCAAATTAGGCTCTGTAGGCGAACCTATAAATGAGGAAGCCTGGCATTGGTACCACGACAATATTGGCCAGGGTCATTGCCCAATTGCTGATACCTGGTGGCAAACGGAAACGGGGGGCATTATGATATCCCCCATTGCAGGTATTACCCCAACAAAACCAAGTTATGCCATGTTGCCGCTACCCGGTATTCAACCTGTTTTGGTGGATGAGAAAGGCGAGACCATAACCGAAAATGATGTGACCGGAAATTTATGTATTAAATTTCCCTGGCCGGGAATGCTAAGAACCACTTATGGGGATCATGAACGTTGCCGTACCAATTATTTTGCTACCTATGAAAATCTTTATTTTACAGGCGATGGTTGCCTACGAGATGCCGACGGACATTATAGAATTACCGGAAGAGTGGATGATGTATTGAATGTAAGCGGCCACCGTATTGGCACCGCCGAAGTAGAAAATGCCATTGACATGCACCCCGATGTTATAGAAACCGCCGTGGTTGGCTACCCTCACGATATTAAAGGACAGGGAATTTATGCATATTGCATATGCCAAAAATTTCCTGAAGACCAAGCTAAAACGAGAGAAGAAATTTTAAATATTGTAACCAAAGAAATTGGGGCTTTTGCCAAACCTGATAAAATTCAGTTTGTAAATGGCCTTCCTAAAACCCGTTCAGGAAAAATTATGAGAAGAATTTTAAGAAAAATAGCCGAAGGGGAATTAGAGAATATTGGGGATGTGACTACTTTGCTTGACCCAGGGGTGGTTGAGGAGATTAAAAATGGAAGTTTGTAGGTAGGCCATCGAAAAAAGTTAAAGCTTTTCTAATGTTGATGAAACCATTATTTACAAAAAATTTTTTGGCTGATGGCTTTTAAGGTATCCCCGTTTTCTTTAATAGCCCAGGTAACAAATTGGACGTATGTTGAATTTTGTGGGGAAAGGAAAGATGCAGTAATACTATTAGGTTCAGCAATATTAAAATGAGAAAAAAAAGCATCCTTATTTTGAGGCCATTGATAATTAGCCAAAGGAATCCTTAAAACCAATGAGGTTAAAAAAGCTTCATTGGTATTTAGAGTATCGCCGTTTAAGAAAAGACCAAAAATCAAATTTGTAATCTTGTTTTTTGCTCTTGGTTCCGGTGGTGAACATGCCAATGCTGAATAGCCATACGATGTGCTTTTTTCAAAAACTCTTGTTACGAAGTCCTGCCTTAAAACCATATTTACCCTTATAGTATCTTCTGTAGTAGTATCATTTTTCTCATACGGGTCAATGAAATTTTGTTTCATTAAATGGTTTTCAACTTTTGAATATGTGAAAAAACTTTCTTTAAATGGACCACACGGGTTGGGGTCGCAAGCTAAAAATATCAGGGGCAAACCAAAAATGATAGAAATGAGTAACGCTATTCGTATTTTCATGATAATTTTATTATAGATAAATTAAAGACAC
>JBJXDS010000324.1:0-5447 GCA_046154525.1 Bacteroidia bacterium | reverse complement strand
TGGTAGACCATTACTATAAATCAGGTGGATTTTATAAAGTGGGGCTTACCCTGGTGCAAAAAAACGGATGCCGCACCAGCAAGGATACAGTTATTGAAATTTTTATACCCGAAATAAAATTTGATATAAAGAAAGATGCCTACCGAAAATGTGTTGGAAATACATTTAGGATAGAACAAAATGATCAATTGCTTGGGGCTTACTACGAATGGGTAATAGGCGGCAAAGGTTATTTGGGAAAAGTGGTAGAACCTGTTCCCTACCTGGGGAAAAATTATATCCAGCTTTCCATTACCTATGCAGGGTGCCGAAAAACCTTTCGATATGATTCGATAGAAGTAGTTGGGGTATTGGCCGAGCCCCGTGTTTTAAATGTAGACCAGTGCAGCAATAAAGACACCGTTTATTTCTGTGAAAAAGACATACGGTATGGAACAAAACGAGTGACATTTTTCTGGAATTTTGGGGATGACCTGGCCCCACAATGCACCACCAGCCGAAAAAATAATGTTAACACAAACAACAATTGCAATCATGCTACCGATTCATTTGGAAAACATTTTTATGTAAACGGCGTTTGCCGAACCTGGAAACTTAATATTACCGACCTCGACTATGGGTGCAATCAGGAATTTACAGGTATTATTAATGTGATAAAACCTGATACGTTTAGTTTTCAATACATGGCCGACCGGTTTTGTTTGGGGCTAAAACCCGATTATAAAATAAATTATCATAAATCGCTTTGCCCCATTATTGATGTAAAAGTAAATTTAGACTCGGCCTGTGGCCGTAATAATTTTGTACCCTGGTACAATAATTACGTTTACCAGCAAACCTGTAATCCGAATGGATGGGTTACGTTAGGGTTTGCTATAAAGTATGGCAGCCGAAAAGTTTACAGGGACTATTGCGATACCCAGGATTTTTATATTGACGCAAGTCGTGAATGTTATGATACCATTTGGTTTCACAACTGGTATCGATTGTTGGACGAACCTTTTCCTCCATTTGAAGCGTTTGGTCGGTGCTTACCCGCCAAGGTAAAACCAATTTTGTTAGACTCTACCCAGGATAATATTTCATTCACCACCTGGAATTGGGGCGATAAATCTAAAATAGATACTCTTGTTAGCAAACCAGGAGCCTCTGTTATTCACACACCATCCCATATTTATAAAAAGGCCGGGGCCTACAATATTGGTTACTATGTAGAAAATGAAAACCGGTGTTATGGTAAATACAATCAGCTTATACTACTTGGCTATAGCATGAACATGCGGTTTGATACGGTAATATGCCCTGGAATAAAGGTAAAATTTAACGATAGTATCCGTTATCTTTTTAATCTAAAGGAATACTGGCACGATCCCAATCGTAAGAAATTAGACGAAGAAACCTTTACATGGGATTTTGATGACGGGCGGGGGTTTGCTACCGACACGGCATTTCCTGTAATTACATTTCCGGCCAAAGGGATTTATAAAATTAAGTTGGCAGCCAAAGACTCATCCAACTGCCGCGATACACTTACCAAAACCATTTATGTAGGAGGCGTGTATGCGGGGATAAAAGCCGTCAATAAAAAAATAATTTGCAATGATATTATCCAGTTTTTCGATTCTTCCTACAGTGATTTTAAACCACCGGCTGATAGTATTGTTAAATTCTTTTGGGAGTTTGGCGATTTCAGAAATGCCAGTTATTTAAAAGACCCCTACCATTATTATAAAAACTTTGGCGAATACACTATTTTTCATAAGGTAGAAAATACACGGGGGTGCAAAGACAGCACCACCCTAAAAATAAAAATTGAAGGGCCCGAACCTAAATTTGATATAGTGAGTGATACCGTGGCATGTGTTCCGTTCACTGCTGTGTTTAAAAACACCTCCATCAAGACCAAAGATTATATCTGGTACTTTGGAGACCCTCTAAAATCTAAGCTATCCACGACCAGAGATACCAATGTAAAATTTACTTATACCAAACCCGGCATTTATTATATTTATTTGTTTGGCAGCGATAGCGTGGTGAACCCGAATACCAGCAATACCATTTACTATTGTAGTGCTACCTTTCCCGATTCGGGAGCTATAAAACCTGCTGTAAGGCGGATCGTAGTATTGCCCATTCCCAAGGTTGACTTTGGTGTTGACTCCATACTTTGCAAAGGAAGGCCCTTTGCTGTATCCGATAAATCTGACCCTATTTATACCCGCTATAAATGGGTACTTGAAAAAATAGACAGTTTTGAAACGACAGAGAAAACCGGTTTTTTAAAATCGAATAAAGACACCGGACAGTTCATAATAAAATACACGCCTTATTATACTCCCACCGGTCCATATCAGAGGTATTGTTTTGATACCACTGCCAAAAAAGTAAGAATAACCGAAGTGACTGCCGGTATTGATTTTGTAAAAGATGAGTTTTGCCCCGTTTATACGTTTACCAATAAATCCAAAGGATATAAATCACTAACCTGGAATTTCAATCACGGGGCATCGGGCGATAATAATATTAGCCACCAGGAAATGGTAATTCATAATTATTTTCCGGATACAGGTACATTTTATCCCTGCCTTATGGTAGAAAATAAATACGGATGTAAGGATACACTATGCACCACCCTTAGGGTACATATTACTAAAAAACTAATAATCCCCAATGTATTTACCCCTGGCAATAATGATAAACTAAATGATGTGTTTGATATCGAAACCGAAGGAGTGGATGAGTATGACCTCAAAATTTACAACCGATGGGGTCAGTTGATGTTTAAAACAACGACAGACGGAAAAGGCGATGATGGAAACAACTGGCGTGGCCGACCAAATATTACCGGCAGCCTATATCCCGATGGCACGTATTTTTATATTTTTAAATACAAATTTAATTGCGAAGAAAAAAGTCGTGAAGCCCATGGAATAATTACGCTTATAGGGCAAAAGGATTAAATTATATACGCCTCAGGATTTTTAAAAACAAAGTAAACAGCGATAGAAATGATAGTGATGGCAACCATGGCCAGCGAAACCGCCCAGCCTTTTTTGTTACCTGCCAATAGTACCAAGCCTGAATAAACTAAAAGCAATGGCCAAAATTTTATCATCTCGCGTATGTTTAGTTGCAACAGGTCAAAATTATTGAGCAATAGCAAGGCTCCTGCCATGACCAAAATTAAGCCGAGCATATTATTTGGGTTCTTCATTGTTTGATTCGTTTATGTTTTCTTTGGTTGAATTAAGTTTTCTGTGGCCAAATATCAGTCCCCCGCCGACTACGATCAAAATAACCGGCCAAAATTTATGAAAATCAAAATCGGGTACCAAATTATTTACCAGCAACAAAATACCTGCCGAAAGAAGTATAAGCCCTACGGCAATATTTGCACTTTCGGAGCCGGTTTGTTTTTTATCCTCTTCTGGAGGGGTAAATGTCTGCTGACTTGAGGAATGGTTGTAATTTGTATTTAGATCTGATTTTTGGGGCAATACCGCCCATAAAATAACATATAGCAGCACCCCGCCACCACCTACAAACAATAAGAGTAAAAATATTGCCCTGAAAAGAATGGGGTCAGAATCAAAATAATTTCCCAAACCACCGCAAACCCCTCCAATTACTTTATTACTTTGGTCGCGTTGCAGTATTTTTTTCATTCTTTTAATTTTTGTCAAATAAAAAATATTAAAACATGAATAACAACCGAAAAATTTTTATAATTAATATTCGGTTTAAACCCGAAAGCATTTAACACCCAAGTAGCCCACGGTTTAAAACCGTGGGCTATTGTAAACATGTTTTGGCGAATAGCTTTAGCCGTTTTTTTTAAATCGTTTTACAAGCCCGCTAATTCTTTTCCTTTAGGATAGCGGATTTGGTAAGTAAACTTAATTTTTTCCGATTCTTTCACCTTTAATTTAAGGTTCCAGGTTAGTTTTCCGGTGGCTTCATCCAGGGTCGCTCCGCTGCCTTCCATTAGTACTACTTTAATATCGTTGGTTCCGGTAACTACTGGTATTTGGTCTTCCAGCAAAAGTTCTACAGGAATATTTTTGGTATTCCGACCTACCAATTCTATGGTGCGGGTTTCCACTTTTTCATCTGTAAACACTTTGTCTTTAAAGTTTTCTTTAATTTTTTTGCGGGTTAGCACAATGCTTTTATCGCGGCCTAAATTAATACTTAAGGTATCGGTGGTAGTGCTGGCATTCAAAAACATTTCACCAACATAGCCTCCATCAAAGTAAAGGCGGGCTTTGCCGGGGATTATATTCATGTCTTCCCAGCCGGTTACCTTGGCCATCAAAAAAGCATCGGTACACATTTTGGGCACCGCCGCAAACTGCATTATCATTGGTACTTCTTTTTGGTTTATTAAAACTTTGTGCATTTTGCCATCAGCAGCTATGGTGTAGTTTAGTTTTATTTCGTACTCAGTTCTTATAATGTTTTCAGTTACCTGCACATAATTTTGAAGGTACTTTTCATTGTCCATATCTTCTTCCACATCATCTATACTTTTTTTATCCTTTTCTTTAAATGATAAACTTTCAGCCTTAACAGGAGCCGAGGAATTAGACATTCCTCTTGATTCATAACCCTTTCTTAAATAGTCTACAAAACTTAAATACCAAGGACTCATTTCAGGTTTAATATTGGTTTCATTTGGATTGCTGGTACTTAAAGTTAACGGTACATTAGCCCATTCTATTCCGGTATATTGGGTTACATTGGCAAAATATTTCAACTGAAAATTGTTGGTAGCCGAGGTGGCTTGCAAATCATACACCGGCACCCAGTTGGCATTTTGTACAAAATAATTAAAATTAATTTGCGTGGTAGTAGGAACATCGCTAAACACTGTAACCACCACCTGATTTATTTGCTGGGCGGCGGTATTATCAAATACATTTTGGCCGCTTTGCAACAAAAGCAAAGTATTGTATCTAACATTTAGTTTGTTGTTTTGCTTGGTCAATTTATTTTTTTGACGTTCCAGTTTTAAACTTTGCTCATAAATTGAATTCAATTTTTCTTTTAAATACACCATGGCGTCCTTTAGCAATGGCAAGGAATCACGTAAAGGTTGGCCTTTAATTATGCGGTTGTTGAGCAATAAGTTTTTTTCGGTTTCCAATACATACGATTGGTTATCGAGATCCCTAATAAGGTAGCCAATGTCTTCCATCGAATCTAAAACATTTTCAATTTCCTTGTCGTATTTACGGGTGGCCACCACTTTTTCCTTGTATTTTACTTGGTGTTTAATATCCATTACCACAGCTCCCTTGCTGCTGGCTTGCAAGGATGCTGCATTTATGTACGGTGAAATATTTTCAAAAATAAGTTCATTGTTTCCTGCCGTTAGGTTCACACTTTCGTTGTAATACAGATTGGCTCCCTGCAAATACACGGTTACTTTTTGCAGTTTGGAGGTA
>JBJXDS010000323.1:0-10350 GCA_046154525.1 Bacteroidia bacterium | reverse complement strand
ATATCTCATTTCATTTTTACTGAAAAATAATTTTGCGAACATTGGTCCTGTTGCAATGCCAACAGAAGTTGTAATAAAATCAAAATATAATGCAAAAATGTATGCAAAATTATATATCCCAATTTTTGCAGTATTAATTTTAAAAATTGCCATTACAACTCTGTCCGAACTATCTAGTAAATACCCGGCATAGTTATGCAGAACCAAAGGAATAGTAATAAACAATATTCTAAGAACCGATTTATGGAAAATATTAAAATTTATTTTTAATCGATTATATATAAATAGCCAGTAAAGAGAAAAAACACCTTGAAAAACAGAAATAATAAAAGAAGAATAAAACCATCCCATGAATCCCAACTTTAACCTCACAATGAAAATATAGTTGAGAGATATTGCAATTGTTCCCGATAGAATGCTCAATGTTGCAACTTGTACGGAAGCTTGTTTAAATTGTAAGTAGCGTGTGCAAAGGCTATTCCAGGATGCAAAAAGTAAATTTGAAATAAAATTTAAAATAATTACAGTTAATTTGGCGTCACCCATATCGGATGGGAGCATTATAAAGAGAATAAAAGATTGTAGAAAACTGAAGGCAAGTGACCACCAGAATAATATGCCACTCAATAATGCCCATCTGTTTTTATAAGTTTTAGGATACTTAAAATAAGTAATGGAATACCTTATACTTAATCCTAAATCTGCTAAGGCCCCAAATAATCCAATATAGCTATACACAATTCCAGAAATCCCGTAATCGGTTGTGGTCAAATATTTTGTAAATACCGGTAATAATAGAAAACTAAAAATTCTTGGTATTTGTGGACCAATTGTATATAGTAAAAAATCTTTGCTTATTTTTTTTAACATGCTACGTCATTTACCCCTTAAATTAATTTCGAAGTAAAATACTGATAAATAAACAGTTTAAGCATTGGCCTACATCCTATTATCTGAACTTATATTATTTAATAAACTCATTATATATTTTTCTATAACGTTGGTAAACTTCCTTTTCATTTATAATTGCCCAAAATGGTTTTTGCAGGTTTGGCCTCAATTTAAAATACCATTTAGTGCGATGGACATAGAACCTAAGTATGAATATCCAATTTATTTTTCTAATTAATTTATAGGTGGTATAAATAAAAGGTGGTCGTTTGGCTTTCTTTAATTCCTTATAAATAATTTCACCAGCTCTTTCATGACTTTTAGCATCCATATAACCTAATACTCTCTTAATGATCTTTTCTCTAATTGATTCTAAATCATCATATTCCTTAATTTTTTCATCTTTATAATGTTTATTAATATAGTTCTGTAATTCATTTGTTGTTTTACAAATGATCAGACCTTTATGATGGTCTTCTCTCATAAAGTCCGAACGTGTTGGATTAATGTATAAAACGAATTTATTTAATAACCAAGCTTCCATGCTGGTTGTAGATTCATATCCAATCCAAATATCACTCAATCCAATAACTTCAGCAATGTCAGGTATGTAACCTATTGTTGATGATATAAGAACGTTATCTAATTCGAGGCAATCAGCAAACTCTGAGGCTTTAAAATCATTTACAAATTCTGGGTGCACCCTTAGAATAAATAAAATACTGGGATTATTATTTATTAAATCAAAATATATCTTTTTTATTTTTGGATAGTCTTCAATAAAAAGTTCATAATTAGACTTAGGATAATCAGGATTATTATTGTAATAATAATCTACATTATTAATTGTTTTAAATGAGCCAAAGCTAGCTATCCCAATTATTTTATCATTTTTAGTTAGATTATATTTCTTTTTTAAAGTACCTTTACTATAATCAAATAAAAAGAATCTATCAAATCCTGTTGCTCCGGATACAGATAGTTTATCAAGAAGGTAAGGATAGTATTTAAGCGTAATCCTCTTGCTATCTTCATTCCACAATATCATTTTATCATGATACAGTTTAAAATCATTATTCCACCCCCATATATAAGTTTTTTGATATTCATCATGAAAATTTCCTTCAGAATTAACATTTACAATATTAAATCCTATATTATATAAAAATTTTATAAAGTTATGTACCAATTCATCTCCATGTGCATTAGCAATTAAAATTAGTTTTGGTCGTTTGATAAAAACTAGAAAGTAGGTATTATAAATATTTCCTACAGTTATTTTTACATTCCTTTTTTTTTCAAGATATACTCTAATTGGGGTCATTATATGCATATCCCTATCAAAAGCGAAGTAGTCTAAGTTTAGTATTTCAGTCATTTTTGAATTTGTTCTTAGCCAATTACAAGTTTAATTTATGCTTCTTATTAAGACAAATGCTTCGGCTAATTCACAACCGATAGCTATTCCCCTTGCTTGTGCAAGCACTTTTAATGCTTCTGGCGATCTGGGATGAGGATAAACACGCTTTTCGAATTCGTAGCTTTCCATGCCTTTAATTTTAGCCTCTACATCTTTTTTAGAAACCGATATAAATAGGTTTGGAATAAAATGTTTGGGGTTGGAAGTAGCCTGCCATTCGGTTCCCGAAGGGGTTTCGAAAGTGATAATAGTTTTCACATTCTCATCTATCATAGGTCGGCAGGCGGTAATCACTGACTCGAAGGTTCTCCTGTGGTCAATATTTAAGTCACCTCCGTGGTGGGTAAAAATTATATCAGGCTGAAATGATTTTTTTTCTTTTTCCACTATTTTAATAATATCTAAAAGAGCTACCGAGTCAAACCTATTGTCGGGAAGATCGTATATGCTGACAGATTGGTAGCCTATTGCAGCCTGAGCACTTTTAATATTATGACGGTGGATTTCCAATTCGCTTTTCCATTTTTCGGTATCTCTGGTATCTGACCTTGAGGTAACACCTTCCCCAAGTATAACAACATGGGTTGTAATATCAAATTCATTAATAAGCCGATGCATAGTAGCTCCTAAGCCAAGCAGTTCATCGTCTGGATGGGCTACCACAACCATAATTCTCTTATTTTTTAATGATTCTAACATTGGCATTAATTGTATCGTTGTTTTCAAATGAAGCTTTAGAAAATTCAAATCGAAAATGTTCGGTTTCTAAAAATGCTTTCGGGTAACCATTGGCATCCAACATACGTATATAATCATAGATTTTTGCTGTATTATTTAGTGTGGCTATGTTGCTTTCTTCTGGTTTTCTTCTTTTAAACAATACTGGTTTCCCTGTTTGTTTTACCGGAATTGGACGAGTGTTGATTATCTCAATAATCATTTTTTTTATTACACTTGCTGCACGGATAAAAATATCTTCAGCTGTGCCTTCCAAATTTAAAGGTGCTTTTAGATAAATAGGTCCTTTGTCAATACCTTCTGCCACACGGATGGCTGAAATAAATGTTTCTTTGTGACCTCTTACAATTAAATTTTGTAATGGGCTTCCTCCCCTGCCATAGGGCAGATTGGTCATGTGAAACAAAATACATTCAAATCGTGAGTAAATTTCATTAGGAATAATATATGACCAATGGGGTAAAAAAATTAAGTCAGGTTGCAGTTTATCCAAGTAGTCAACTGTAAATTCTTCTTTAGAAGAACACCTTATCCATATAGAACCGGATTTACCTTGAAGTTCATAAAACAAAGTATCATGCCATTTTTTTTCAGAAACGAATAAATATTTTAAAACATCTGCCATGTAAGGGGTGTTCCTTCTTTAATATCGATTCGTGCAGTTTTGCCTAAAATTTTTTCGTGAAATTTAGGTTGTAATCCATCGCCTGGGCGGATTATCCTAAGGTTGTCATTCGTAAATATTTCACCTTCTTTTGTATCTTTGGTTATATAAATCGAACGTTTAAAACGTAAACTTTTTTCTTCAGTTTCCTGCAAACCATAGTATACTTGTCCTAATGCCAGAAAAGCTCTTTCACTTTCAATAATCAGATTTTTCAGTTCATCCGGTTCAATGGAAAACGCACTGTCCACACCTCCATCAGCACGACTAATGGTGAAGTGTTTTTCAATAACCCTCGCGCCTAATGCTACAGATGCCACAGCAGCACCTATGCCAATAGTATGATCAGATAAACCTACATGGCAATCGAACAGTTGTTGCATGTGAGGAATGGTGTGTAAGTGCGTGTTTTCGGGAGTGGCAGGGTAAGTACTGGTGCATTTTAGTAATACCAGGTCTTTACAGCCCGCACTTCTTAATGTTCTTACTGCTTCATCAAGGTCAGCTAATGAAGCAAGCCCGGTTGACATGATAACAGGTTTACCTGTAGCAGCTACTTTTTTAAGCAAAGGCCAATCAGTATTTTCAAAGGAGGCAATTTTATAAGCAGAAACATGAAGCCCTTCTAAAAAATCGACTGCCGACTCATCGAACGGAGTACTGAACACCACCATCCCATGCTTTTTCGCACGTTCAAAAAGCGGCTGGTGCCATTCCCAGGGAGTGTGGGCCTCTTTATATAAGTCAAACAGATTTCTGCCTTTCCAAAGTGAATCAGCATCATTAATATCAAACAGCCCCCCGGTGGCATTGATGGTCATGGTTTCAGGCGTATAGGTTTGCAGTTTTACGGCATGGGCACCGGAAGCAGCAGCTGAATCTATAATAGCAATTGCCCGTTCGAGAGATTGGTTGTGATTACCTGACATTTCAGCAATTACAAATGGCTTTTGTTTTTCACCAATTGTTATATGCTCAATCACTATATCTTTAATCATTTTTAGCTTTGGAAATCTTAAATAAATATTTCTGACCTTTTATTTCAAACCAGGCAGGATATCTTTCATTATCGCAAACCCTCAGTAGATTAAATTGTTCGGCAATAGTTTTATTTATGTCTAATCTACTATGTTCAGGGTTTCTTCGCACATAAAAACTGTCATCTCCTTTTTGTTTTTTCGCAAAATTATCAGGATAGTTTTTTATAAATCCTGTAATCAGAATACTAGTAGCTTCAGCTTGTTTTTTTCGGAGTTCGTCAATCAACTCTGTACCATCCAATTGAATTATTATTTGGTCATAAATAGGGCCAGAATCTATCTTTTCTAATGCTTCAATCAATGTTACCGGCATCTTATTTTTGCCTTCTAGCACTTGCCATGTTAACGGCGACCAGCCTTTTCCTTTAGGTAAAGCACTTTCATGAACCACCAAGTTATGTTTGTTTAAATGAAGCTTTTGAAATCTTTTTTCACAAGATAATAATATCAATATATCTCCTTCAATAATCTTATGAGTTTCTGTTAGAAATATTGCTTTATATCCTTCCTTATTTAGGTCATTGGCCATTTGATGTGCATATGGATTCATCCAGGAGTCGGGGTTATCGCATAAAATCTGAATCAACATAGCAAAGAAAATACATGTTCAATATTCCTGTCTGATTGCAATGGCTTTTCTGATTTTTGAACCTTTTGAGCTTCTAACAAGGAGGTTATTTTTTTACCCATACTTTTTGGTTCGAGTTTAGTTAAATCTCCTAAATCAAGACATCTATTCTCAAGAACAAATCCATTATAGATGTTCAGTTGGTTATTTGTGTAGTAACCTGTAAAGCATGTAATACCCCTACTGTAGCATTCCAATAAAACAGTGCTGGCAGATACTAATGCGAATAAGCAATTGTCCATTAGCTCAACTAATTCTTTGCCTGCCAGATTTTTATATGTTAGAATTTTAATAGAAGAGTTTTTTGTTATTTTATTCATCCGTTCCAATGCTTCAACTGAAAACGCAGAGGAAATGAGCAGATGAATAGTTTTAAAAGAGTTTGAAAGAATGGCCGATTCTAAAACATTTTCGGTAATCCTGTATTGATCAGCCCCGCCCATACTTATCAATAATGAATCTGGTTGTCGGCTGTTGTTAAAGGGTTTAAAGAAATCCTTGCGCAGCATGGCATAGTCTAAGCCAAGATAATACTTCGTATAGGTTTCACCCTTATACTGTGATGCTTTCATTCCAGGAGCGTGATTAATAATCGCATCAGCATAAAAATAGTTTTCGGCCAAGTCATCAATGCAAACCAGTTTTGATCCCTTGTGTTTGACTGCTTTTTGGTATTTCACTCCAAACCAATATCCATCTAATACTACTATTTCATTTCCTGTAATGTATTCGTCAAGTTCAAATGGTATTTCTTCATCCTTTTGTCTCAATGCTGGTAATTTATTTTCTTGATGCGTAGTTAATTCTATTAAATCATGAACGTAATTTTTTATTACTGAAATAAGATAGTGTTCTGGCCTGTTAATAGCAAATACAATTTCAAATTTGTCTTTTAAGATATCGGCAAGTGCCAGCAATCTGTAAACATGTCCAAAACCAATCGTAGAATTACCATCTGCTCTCAATATAATTCTCATGTATGAATCCTAATATTTACTCCGGCATTTTTTATATGTGATCGTGTTTGCATAAGATTTTGATCACGATGTGCGAAAAATGAACCTGCAGCAACTGCATCAGCACCACCTGTTATAAATCCGGCAGCAAAATGTTCTGCCAACCCACAACCTCCTGAAGTGATTACGGGAATATTGATAGCAGAAGTTATTTTTTTCGTCAAATAAGTATCTATACCAGTTCTCATACCGTCATTATCAATAGATGAAAGAAGTATTTCTCCTGCTCCTAAACGTTCTGCTTCGATAGCCCATGCCAGAGGGTCCCAATTGGTTTTTTCCTGTCCGCAATTGGAATAAACAAAATAACTTCCGTCAGCATCCTTTTTATAATCTATGCTAACAACAACACATTGGGCACCATATTTTTTTGACGTTGTATTTATGAATGAAGGATTTCTGAGGGCTTCTGTATTTATAGATATTTTATCTGCTCCATTTGCTAATAAAATTCTGAAATCTTCTTCGGTTGTAACTCCACCACCAACGGTTATAGGCATAAAAATTTCTTCAGAAACGCGATGGATGATTTGAGCAAGTTTATGAATATCTTTATCTGACTTATCAATATTCACAAAAACTAATTCATCAGCAGCCTGGTCTTCGTAAATTTTTGATTGTGAAACAGGGTCTCCAATTTCTGTTGCCCCTTTAAATTGCTTGGTAATTACAAGCACCATTTTATTTGCATTATACTGGCTTGTTTTAAGTTGTAGTTTAGGAATTAGTCTTTTTTTTGACATGTTACGGATTCCATTTCAAAAAGTTTTCCAATATAACTAAACCATAATCCTGGCTTTTTTCAGGATGAAATTGAGTGGCAAAAATATTATCTTTTAAAATTGCTGCAGTAACTGTTTGCCCATATTCGTAGGTAGCCACAATATTTTCAGTGTTATTGCATTTCATGTAGTAGGAATGGACCAGATAGAAATCGGGATTAGCTGGAAGACGATTAAATAAAACCACATCTTTTTTATAGTTAACTTCATTCCATCCTATATTAGGAATTCTTAGACTTTTGTCATTTGGATGAAGTTTAATAACAGATGCATCGAACCAACCCAACCCAATAGTTTCTCCTCCTTCCGTGCTGTTGTTTGCCATTACTTGCATACCTAAGCAAATTCCTAAGGTTGGTTTTGCTTGATTAATACAGTGTATATTTAGAGCCTCTGCAAATCCACTTGATTGCAATTTTCTAATACAATCCTGAAAAGCACCCACTCCAGGGATAACTATTCTATCAGCTAATTGAAGGTCCTCCGGATTCTTACATATTTTTACTTTTTCATCCAAATAGTCGAATGCGCTATAAACAGACAATAAATTCCCCATTCCATAATCAACAATTCCTATCATGTTTACTGAGACTTTTTCCAGTTTTTTAATGGAATTTCAGTGTCTGCCCTATCCATTTTTCCTTCACGAGTCCATTTATCAAAATCTGGCAATTTTTCACCCGCCTCCTGTTCAAAAACATTTAATTTCCAGGGAGATACGGTATGACTTTTAGCAATCTCAAAGAATTCTTCCTCTGTTAATCCTACCATTTCTAGAAAAATTTCCAAACTTGCGGGTTTTTTGCCTTCGTATTTTGCTATCATATCCAAGCCCTCTTCCCTGGTTAATCTATCGTGTCTGATATCTAAGGTGGCCAAATGTGTAGGTCTCGTGTATCCTCTTTTTATGTATTTGATATAGTCTCTTACACCCTGCATATGACATTCAATTTTTTCATAATTGTATTGTTCAGGAACATTCTCCACTAAATCACCTTTCCAACCCAATTCATCACTTATGACTTTGGATTGCATTTTAACATCCCATGGTATATATGAACCCAGACAAACAGAGCGGTAACCAATGGCTCTAAGCTCTTTTAAAGGAGGATAAGTATAAGGCTTAAAATCCCTCTCATCAATATTGTTTCCACCTAATCTTACAGCCATATCAACGGCTGTTATTCCTAAATTTACATATCTGTTAAAACGTTTCTCATCTACTTCTTCAGGCTGATCATAACTGTAGTAAGAAGTGTATTCTGCTGAAGGTTCCCCCCAAAAAATCAGAGGTACATTGTATTTGAGTGCCACCCACATCGGGTAAGAAAAAATTCCAGTATGACAATGCCAACAAAAATCTCCCTTTTCAAGAAAGCTTTGTAACATCAATTTTTGAACAGTTTTCCAATTTGGTGTGAATGTGTGAAAATCTGCTCCAAGGTTTCGTAAAGTCCTTACCGTATTTTCATTTAAGTTTGGCCTTAGAAAACCATGGTCAAAACGAACCACCAAAGGCTTTATTTTATACTCTTTCATCAGGTAAAATAAAGTCCATGTGCTATCTTTACCACCACTGAATGGTACTATACAGTCATAATCATATTTCCCTCTGTAGGATTCAATTAACTCACCAAGCTCCTGTTTTCTTTGTTCCCAATTTATTTTTCCATCTTTAAATTCTACTTGTCTGCATATACTGCATACCCCATTTTCATCAAATGTGATGCTCTCATGTGTTTCAGGAAGCAAACATTTTTTACATCTTCTTAATTATGCCATTGTTTTACCTTTTTAAATTATAAATATTTTCTAAAAACTGGTTTAGCGGGTTCTCCAACAAGATAGTTTTCATATCCTTCTTCTAATGCTTTAGAATAAACAAATATTGATTCGTTCAGAGCTTCTCCAAAATAATCAATGTCTGTTTTTGTATGACTAAAGCACGGCACCAATGCTCCCTGAAACAACACCCCACGTTTTATCATTTCCTGCATAACTAATGTTCTGAACCCAGAAGAAATATCTTTATTCGAGTCTTTAAATACAAACATTGGCATCCAATTGCTCGGAGCTAATGATATATAATCAGACATGAGATGTTGATTTATAACCTCAGCACATATTTGATTCAAATATGTGCCAATACCAATATTATACTCAATTACATTTTTTTTCTCAAATTCATCAATGGTTGCAAGTCCTGCAGCTAATGAATGGGTTTCCCCGCCATGCGTCGTAGAAATTAAAAAAACTTTTTCAGCACCTGTTTTTCTTATTCCTCCCAATTCCATAATTTCTTTTTTTCCTGTAAGTGCACAAAATGAAAAGCCGTTTGCAATACCTTTTCCCCATGTCGCAAGATCAGGTTCAACATTATATTTTTTTATTGAACCAGGGAAGTCTGTTTTAAATCCAGTTATCATTTCGTCTTGAATAACAATAGCCCCGTTTTTATGAATTAGTTCAATCGAATCTCTTAAATAGTTTTCAGGTATGCCCCAATTTTTTTCAGGTTCAGATATTACACATGCAATCTTATTCGGATATTTTTCAAATAATTCTTTTAGTGACTTCAAATCATCTCCTTTATAAGTAACTGATAATTCACTAATAGAATCAGGCACTCCTAATTTACATGCTGTCTTGCCTATAAACCAATCATCATAAGAATAAAAAGGATGATCACCCGGAAATGCCACAAGTTTTCGGCCTGTAAATGCCCGGGCCAATTTAATAGCAGCAGTGGTTACAATAGATCCATTTTTAGCAAATTTGATCATTTGATGCTGTGGAACCAGAGAAAGAAATTTTTCTGCTATCTCCATTTCAAGATTGGAGGGTCGTTGAAAATTCACCCCGTTATCCAATTCTTTTTTAACTCTATCAATAACAGGTTCATATGCATGACCAAGGCTAACAGAAGTTAAACCCATTGAACAATCTAAAAATCTGTTGCCGTCAATATCCCAAACATAAGCCCCTTTTCCGTGACTGATTGCAGCAGGAGAAAGTAAAGGAAATTGATCATCTCCTTTGGAGTAAGTGTGTGCACCTCCCGGTATCAAATCGTGAATCCTTTTCCTGTATTCATTCGACTTTTTAAAATTACTTATTTGAGGCAATCTGTTCATGTGTTATGATTTCATAAAACCTTCGTTTCGTTTTATA
>JBJXDS010000322.1:0-3154 GCA_046154525.1 Bacteroidia bacterium | reverse complement strand
TTGCAGGTCAATCTGAATGCGGGTTTGGATAGTAATTCGGAAATATGGGAAAATTTGTTAAATCAGATACAACGTACCAAACGCATTAAAAATTTAGAATTGTATATAGATTTTAATTTCGATTTTTTAAAAAAATTCAGCGGGAATAAACAGTTGCTTTTGGTAAGAATTATTCAAGAATTTTTGAATAATTCCATTAAATACAGTCAATGTTCAAAGATTGATTTAATGGCAAAAAAGGGAGATAACGAAATATTAATAATTCAATTAAAAGATGATGGAGTGGGTTTTGATAATAAAAAAATAATATCAGGTGAAGGATTAAAAAGTATGAATCACCGTGCTCAATTACTCGAAGCGGACATTGAGATTAAATCTCAAACAGGGCTTGGAACCGAATTAAATTTAACTTGCAAACGGTAGATATGAAAATTTTTATAGTTGACGACCACGTATTAATTGCCAAAGCACTAAAAGAGTTATTAGAGCAAAACGCTGAGTTTAATGTATTGCATCACTTTATAAACGGGCTTGAACTTAAAAAGCATTTTGAAAACAATGGTATCATTCCAGACCTTATTTTGCTTGATTTAAACATGCCGCTTATGAATGGCTACGAATCATTTAAATTTCTTAAAGCGGGTTTTCCTCAAATTAAAATTATTATTTTAAGTATGAATGATGGTGAAGAAGAAATACTTAGTATGATAAAAGAAGGAGTGAATGGGTATGTTTTAAAATCTTCCAGTTATGATGAACTGACCAAAGCTATAGAAACGATTGAACGAGAAGAATACTACTTTCCTCCGTCTATTTCTAAATTACTTATAAAAAGCCTGAACGAGCCTATCAAAAGTAATAACCCTGATAAACTTTCGGAAAATGAAATTACTTTTTTAAAATCTATTTGCTCAGAGCTTACCTACAAGGAAATAGCCGACCAAATGAACCTAAGCCCAAAAACCATAGACGGATACCGCGATAGTTTATTTGCCAAACTAAATGTAAAGTCTAGAACTGGTCTGGTTCTTTATGCTATTCAAAATGGTTTTTTTAAAATTTAGAACCACCAATTACCTCTTGGGTCTAACATTCTAAAATTGTAGTTGAACTTGTGTATGAATTAAATTTAACGATAGCAAAAAGATGAATACAGATTTGTGGAATTATAAAAATGCTAAACTAAAATTAAAACAACCCATTCAACTCTCCTTCTACTTTATTAATGATTAGCCCAAAATCTTCGGGTTTGTTTTCAAAATCAATATCGTCGACGTCTATTATTAATAAAGGGCCATCTTTATAACCCGAAATCCAGGCCTCGTAACGTTCGTTTAATCTTCGTAAATAATCTAATCGAATTGAATCTTCATATTGGCGGCCTCGCTTTTGAATTAAATTAACAAGTGTTGGTATGGAAGCCCTTAAATAAATTAATAAATCAGGGGGCTTTATCATGCTTTTTATGCTTTCGAACAAAGCCTTATAGGTATTATAATCGCGGGTGCTCATTAGCCCCATGCCGTGCAGGTTGGGTGCAAAAATATTGGCATCTTCATAAATGGTACGGTCTTGAATTACCGAGGCTTTTCCCTTGGATATTTCCATTATGCTATTAAATCGGGTGTTCAAAAAATACATTTGCATATTGAACGACCACCGGTGCATATCATCGTAAAAATCGCTTATATACGGATTATCATCCAGGGCTTCAAAATGAGGTTCCCAATTGTAGTGCTTGGCCAGCATACGGGTGAGGGTGGTTTTTCCGGCTCCTATATTTCCGGCTATGGCTATATGTTTTAATGAGTCACTCATTCCTATTTTAGATTTATGATTTTAGATTTACGATTTATCTGGCGAATTTATGTTTTTTTAATGTTTACAAAAGGGATGTGTATTACTTATGGGTTTCATTTTCAAATCTCCAAATTTTCAAATCTTCAAATCTTATTAATAAAACTTCCTAAACCCAATTATCTCTCTCACTTCTTTCAATGTTTTGGATGCACTTTCACGGGCTTTTTCTGCTCCAATTTTTGCAGCTTTGGCCAGCACAGCTTCATTCTTTAAAGCTTCATTTATTTTTTCACGAGTGGGTTTTAAAAATAAATCCATGTCTACAGCCAATTGTTTTTTCATATCGCCGTATCTAATAGTGCAATTATTATAGGCCATGTCAAAATTTTCTGTCGTATCAGGGCTGCTAACCAAAGCCATTATATCAAAAAGATTTTGAACCTCCTCCGCTTTTTTCTGGTTTTGCCTAGTAGGCCCTGTATCTGTTTTGGCCCGCATTATTTTTTTTGTATTCACCGCCTCATCATCCCCTATAAAAATGGCATCGGCTTCTCCCCCTCCCCCACTTTTGCTCATTTTGCCCATACCTGTAAGGCCGGGAACTTTCACTAATTTATCACTGTAAGAAAAGGCCTGAGGCTCTGGAAAAAAATCAACATTATAAAGCCGGTTGAATCTATTGCCAAAGGTCCGGGTCATTTCCAAATGCTGTTCCTGATCCTTTCCTACCGGAACTTTATGTGCCTTGTGGATTAAAATATCAACAGCCATCAAAACCGGATAGGTAAGCAAACCCGCATTTACATTATCGGGTTGAATTCTTATTTTTTCTTTAAATGTTGCCGATCTTTCCAATTCACCCATATAAGCATTCATGTTCATGTAGGTATAAAGTTCCGAAATTTCAGGCACATCGCTTTGAATAAAAAGTGTGCATTTATCCAAATCCAGCCCCACAGCTATGTACTCGGCCAACACACGTTTTACACTGTTGTGCAAATCGGCCGGGGTAGGGTGGGTAGTAAGTGAATGAATATCTGCAATAAAAAAATAGCAATTATAGTCGTGCTGCATTTTTAAAAAATTGACAACAGCCCCAAAATAATTACCAATATGTAATTTTCCTGTAGGCCTTATACCGCTGACTACTATTTCCTTCATTTCGGGCAAAAATAGCAGCCATCCAGACAATATAAAACATTGTTAAAAACTTAATTTTATTCATTTCCAATTTGATGAATTAATCTATTTTTGGAAGACTTAATTATAAGGGTCAATATTATTAACTATAAATAATGAAAAAGCACCACGGCAGCAATCCAATAACCAAATTTATGTTCAGGCAAATGTATAA
>JBJXDS010000321.1:0-10451 GCA_046154525.1 Bacteroidia bacterium | reverse complement strand
AAAAATTCCCTTGATAATTTAGTGAAAATACCCAATTATTGAAGTTTGGTAAAAAAATCGTTAAACCCTTATTAAATAATAGATAAAAGAAAAAAAATTATGAGTTTAAAACATTACTTAAGCGTTTTAGTGTTGCTTCTCCTCGCCTCCTGGGGTTATTCCCAAACTAATTATGGCGAGATACGAGGAATGGTTATTGACAAAAAAACCCGTACTCCCTTGGATTTTGTTACCATCATAGTAAAAAAGGAGGGAATTATTAAAGGAACTGCTTCTTCGGATGAAAGTGGAAATTACATCATAAAAACACTGGACCCGGGTGAGTACGAAATTGAAACCTCTTATGTTGGTTATGAGCCTTTCAAAGGAACCAATATTAATATAACAAGTGGTTCTATAAAATTTATAAACATTGAATTAGCCTCAGAGGGAACTGAATTAGGTCCTGTAGTGGTATTTGGTGGCGAACTAATTGAAAAAGATGGTGGAACAAAATCAGTAAAAGCCAAAGATCTTATAAAAATGCCCAACCGAGGTATTGGAGGTATAGCGGCTACTACATCTACTACAAACGTTACTGCTAATGGACGAATTTCGTTTTTAGGCAGCCGTACAGATGGAACCCGTGTATTAATAGATGGTGTGCCAACTATTGGAAGTTCAGAAATGCCATTAGTAGGCCAGGAAAATATAGATATAATAGCTACCGGAATACCTGCTCAATATGGTGACCTTACCGGTGGTGCTATCAATATTACTACCAAAGGCCCAACCAGAAGGAAGTCTCAATATTTTGAGTACTTAACTTCAAGTCTTTTTGATAAATGGCATTACAATACGTTCGAAACCCAATTTACCGGACCTTTAAAAATTAAAAATAAAGGTGGTGGAGATAAAGAGAGAGTATTGTTCGGTTACACCGTTTCAGGCCATTTAGAGTACCAAAAGGATGCCAGCCCAACGGTGCTTGGCTCATGGACAGTAAAGGATGACGTGCTTAATAACATAAAAGAAAATCCACTAACCCCCAATCCTGATGGTGGTGGTTTTATAACTACATCCTCATTTCTTACACAAAATGATTTGGTGCTAAATAAGGCACGCCAAAACACCCCTTTTTATAGGGGTTCTATCACCGCCAAGTTAGAATATACTCCATCCAAAACCTCAGTTCTTACCTTGTTCGGCAGGGCCAACCTTGATAAATCAAGAGGGTATGGATACGCTTCTTCTCTACTTAATTTTGATGAATATTCTGTAAATACCAATCAAACTTACTTTACTTATCTGCGCTATACCCAAAAAATAGGGTATCAAAGC
This sequence comes from Bacteroidia bacterium, assembly GCA_046154525.1. GTDB lineage: Bacteria > Bacteroidota > Bacteroidia > NS11-12g > UBA9320 > JABWCE01. Next base: position 9,131 of record JBJXDS010000321.1, on the reverse strand, counting down.
AGCGACAGAAAAGCAGGTGATAAAAAAGACGGTGCCAAAAAACCATTGGTATCCGATGCTTTTTATTCATTAAGGGTCGATTATCAAACTCTATTATCCAAAAGCGTTCACAATCAGCATCAGGACAATGTATTTGATTACGGATATGTAGGTAAATTTACCCATTACCGTGCTCCGGTTTACGAATGGAAATCGGAACCTCAGAAATATATTATTACCCGCGACAATAAAAATGATACCGTTGTGAGGCAAGGATACTATGAACTTACCGGTTTTCGCGACACCATGATAACCTACGAGTCCAGTGACAAAAATGAGTTAAGGAGCAAATATACAGAGAATGCTTTCGATTATTTTAGGACTACTTTTAACTCAAGGGGAGCATTTAGTGATGGACAAATAGCCACCTATAATGGCTTACTAAATGGGTATAACTTACAAGGTACATATTCATTGTGGTATAATCCGGGCACACTGATAGCAGGCTATAGTAAAAGTCAACAAGAGCGTTTTTCAGCTTATGCTATTGGCGAAGCCACCATCAATACAGGTAAAAAGAAAGAAAACAAACACGATATCCAGTTTGGTATGACGTATGAACAAAATATTTTTAGTGGTTATTCATTATCCGCTAACAATTTATGGATATTAATGCCCCAATTGGCTAACAAGCATATCGCAAGTTTGGATAAAGTGACTCAGGGGGAATATATACTTAATAGTGAACACTCGTTCGACGATCAAGGCAGATTTTTGGATAGTGTAAATTATAATGTGAGGGTAGACAAAGATCAGCAATCCACATTTGATAAAAATTTAAGAAAAAAATTAATGGATAGAGGTGCGGTAGATGTATATGGAAACAAGATTACCGAAACCTCCTACATTGATGTTAACTCATTGTCACCCGAAGATTTGAGTCTTGACATGTTTAATGCGGATGATTTGAATAATAAAAACAACCAATATGTGAGTTATTATGGATACGACTATTTGGGAAACCGAACCCGCAAAAGGTTTGGAATTAACGACTTTTTGTTAAACAAGGAGGAAAGAAGCGTTGGCTCATTTGCCCCTATATATAGTGCGGCCTGGTTGCAGGATAAATTTGCCATAAAAGATTTAATTTTTAGAGTCGGGGTAAGGATTGAAAGGTATGATGCCAATCAGCCAACCTTGAAAGATCCATATTCATTATATCCAATAAAAACGGTAGGGGAAGTAAGTGAATTAAATGGTTTGCAAATTAATCATCCTGATAATATTGATGATGATTACGCTATTTATGTAAATAATGCCAAAAACCCAACGAAGGTTTTAGGCTACAGAAAAAATAATACTTGGTATGATGCGTCAGGAGTAGAAGTAGCTAATCCTGAAATATTGGCCCAACAAACAGCAAGCAATATTATTCAACCATTCCTTGTGGATGTCAATAATAAGGATATTGTAAAAGAAGCATTTAAAGATTATGAGCCACAGGTAAATGTTTTACCTCGTGTTTGGTTTTCATTCCCAATTAGTTCCGATGCTCAATTCTTTGCAAACTATGACGTATTAACACAGCGTCCAACAGACGGTGCTACCTTTACACCTATCCGGTCCTATTATATTCTTGAATCTGACCAAAGCAGGTTTTTGCCTAATGCCGCCTTAAAACCTCGTATCAAAACCATGTATGAGTTAGGATACAAACAAAAATTAAGCAAAGTATCAGCCTTAAGTTTAATTGTTTCATACTCAGAAATCAGAAATGATTTTGGCCAGTACCGCTACAATCAGGCCTATCCGGTTTCTTACACAAGTTATGCAAATATTGATTTTTCAACTAACAAGGCATTCAGAGTAGAATACATTTATAAGGGATTGAAAAATTTCCAAATGTTGGCTAATTACACCCTTCTATTTGCGGATGGAACTGGGTCTAATATAAACGCACAATCAGCTTTAATTCAGGCCAACCAGCCTAACCTTCGTTCCTTGTATCCGTTAGATGTAGACTATAGACACAATTTTAATACAACATTTAGCTATGGATTTAAAGCAGGAAAAGAATATACTGGCCCTATGTGGTTTAAGAAAAGGGTATTTGAAAATGCAGAAGCTAATGTAATGATTACAGCCCGGTCGGGTGCACCCTACACTGCTAATTTAAGTCCAATAGCCGAAGCTCAGGCAGGGCTGGGAACAGTAACCCGCAGCCAGATTAAAGGAAACCCTTTTGGATCAAGAATGCCTTGGCAGTTCAAGACCGATGTTAACTTCCAACGCTATTTTGAGTTTAAGAAAAAAAGAATGAGAGACAACACGGCTAGTGTTAGTGGTTTAACTACCTTCCTTATTGTACAAAATATTTTCAATGGCAAAATAGTGCAAGGGGTTTATGCCTTCACTGGTTTACCCAATGATGATGGTTATTTAAATTCACCGGAAGGTCAACAAAAAATATCGCAGCAGGTAAGCCAGCAGTCATTTATTGATTTGTATAACATAAGTGTAAATAGTCCGTTTAATTATGCTGCACCACGATTGTTCCGTTTAGGAATTAGGTTCCAACTGTAAAAAGAAATAAGAATAAAAGAATTATAAATTACCTTAATTTAAAAAGTAAAATAATGAATATAAAATTAAAATATCTGTTACTTACATTCATCGCTTTTGGATATACAACCCTAATAGCTAGAGAAAATGTTGGTGAAAAGCTGGTAAAGCCGGCTGAGAAAACTCATAAACTTATGAAGTTTGCTGCAGCCTGTGATCCGGCGACAGCAAGTGCCGATTTGGATGTGAATAATGTGAGAACTAAGATTCTGAACGGTGGCGATATGTGGTGGGACCTTTCCAATCCAAAATATGAAATACCTAAAGTGGCCGCCAATGTAAACACGGTGAGAAAGCATTCTTTGTTTTCAGGGGCTATTTGGGTAGGTGGATATGATCAAAAGGGGGGGACAGGGAATTTGAAACTTGCGGCCATGACATACCGCCAGGGAGGTTCCGATTTTTGGCCCGGTCCATTAGATAATTTAGGAAATACAGATGAAACTAATTGCAAAAAGTGGGACAATATTTATAAAATTAAACGCCAAGAAATAATTGAGCATTACTCCAATATCCAGAATGGAACTCCAACTCTATCTGAAAATATAGGAGCCTGGCCTGGCCGCACAAATATCAATGATCAGCCAATGGCACCTTTCTTTGATTTAAATAGTAATGGGGTATATGAACCATTGGGGGGAGATTATCCGGTTTTACAGAATGATTGTCGTGGCAAAAAACTGAATGCCTACAGAGATAATAAACCTGAAGATCAGCCTGACGAAATGTTGTACTTTGTATATAATGACAAAGGAAATAATCATGCAGAGTCAGCGGCTGCACCTATTGGGCTCGAACTTCATACCATAGCGTTCGCCTATGCTTCTAACGACGAAATAAATAATATGACTTTTTATACCACCCGGATTGTAAACCGTGGTGCCCAATCCTTATATGATACCTACTTTGGTGAGTGGGTAGATGCTGATTTGGGAAATTATAAGGACGACTATGTAGGATGTGATGTAGGAAGAAGTCTTGGTTTTGCCTATAATGGCGATGACAATGACGAAGGAATATTAGGATATGGGCTAAATCCTCCATCCGTGGGAGTTGATTTTTTTGAAGGCCCTAAAAAAGATACGACCATCAATGGAAGGGATACCATATATGAATTGGGAATGAGCAAATTTGTTTATTATGATAATGATTTTACAAATTTTGGCAACCCTGAACGCCCAATCCACTATTACTATTACCTTACCGGACGTTGGAAAAATGGTCAGTGTATGACCCTTGATTATAAAAGTGGTCGAACCGGAACCAATTGTACAAATTATCTTTTCCCGTTTGATACTGATCCTAAAGTTACAGGCAACTGGAATGAACGTTCTGCAGGCAATGCACCAGCTGATAGACGGTTTTTGCAAACAAGTGGACCATTTACATTAAAAGCCGGAGCGGTTAACAAGTTAACTGTAGGGGTTGTTTGGGCAAGAGCAAGTACAGGTGGTGCGGAAGGTTCTTTAGCATTATTAAAATTAGCAAGCGATAAAGCACAAACCCTATTTAATAACTGCTTTAACCCCGTGGATGGACCCGATGCACCAAAAACTGAAGTACAGGAATTGGATGATGAATTGGTATTTATGTTTGGCGATACCAAAAGGATTGAAACATTTCAAGATACTGTATTAGATGAAAATAATAAACCTCAAGTATACAAATTTGAAGGTTACAGGATTTATCAATTAAAAGATGGTACAGTTGGCACTGGTGACTTGGAAGATGTAGATAAAGCCCGCGAAATATTTACCTGTGACTTAAAAAACAATATTATCCGATTGGTAAATAAACCCTTTGATGCCAGCCTTGGCCAAAGACTGCCAAAATTAATGATAGATGCCCCCAACAAAGGTATTGTGCATTCATTATCATTAACCGAAGATGCCTTTGCCACTGGTTCTAATAAATCGTTGGTCAATTTTAGAACCTATTATTATATCATTATGTCGTACGCTGCCGAGCCTAATAGTAATCAGGACCAGTATTTGGCAGGAAGGTTTATTGAAAGAGTGGTAGCCTCTCCCAGAAATACTGAACCAAGATATAGAGGAGCCAAGGTAAATGGAGGCTACGGAGTAGGCCCCAGGATTATGCGATTGGAAGGGAGTGGTAATGGAGGAAATATTATTGATTTGACCAGGGAATCTGAATTATCCATTCTTAATGCCCCCTATAAATTAAATAACCCTGTATATGAGGTTGGGAAGGGCCCGGTTAAAGTTACAATAGTAGATCCATTAAAAGTACCGAAAGGTGAATTTGAGCTTGTGCTTCTGGAGTTAAAAGATTCTATTAATTTTGGTACAACTCGAAGCGCAATAATGGCCCGTGAAAGAGGAGTTAAACCTAACGCCACCAGATGGATACTTATAAAGAAAAACGACAATGGAATACCAGATACCTTGTTTTCCGAAAATTATATAAATATACATAATGAACAATTGGCTACGCTTAAAGCTACTGGTTTTTATAAAAAGAACCCAATTGATTGGGGCATGGCGGTTACCATAGATCAGGTGTTAGACCCTGGAAATCCGGAAACGGATGAAACCAATGGGTCTTTGGGCTGTGAAGTTATTTTTGCTGATAAAGGAAAAGAATGGTTAACCGGGATGAGAGATTTGGATGGAGTACCCTATTGGAATTGGATACATTCCGGTACAAATGGTAAAGGGGATACTTATAAAGACCCTACGGAGCATGATTACGCTATAAATGGCAATGCTATGGATCCATTTGATAGTTATGAAAAACTATGGGAAGGACGGGTTGGACCATATCGCTTGGCATCACGATTTACAAATAATGCCGGAGCTAAATTTAATGCTACGCAAATTCAGGGAGTAGCCTTTGATAATAGCCCTGTAAATAATGCACAATGGGGATTAAATCAGCTATCGAGCGTTGAATTTGTTATTACCCCTGACAAAAGCAAATGGACCAGAGCTTGTGTTGTAGAAATGAGTGATGACAATATATTGAGCGAAGGATCTACCAAAAAGTTTGATCTTCGTAATCATACCTCATTAGATATTAATGGCAAAGAAATAGCAGGTGAAAAAGGTCGTAGTTGGTTCCCTGGTTATGCCATCAATTTAGAAACAGGAGAAAGATTGAATATTGTCTTTGGGGAAGATTCACGTCAGTATGCCAATAATGGCCGCGATATGAAATGGAATCCAACTTCAGATGGAGGATTTTTAGGTGGAGTGATGAACAATGGAGGCCGCCATTATATTTATGTAATGGGATCTTACCAAGGATTGAGCAGTCAATTCCAACCCTTATTACCCATCTACGATGAGGGTCAGGCTTATTACGATATCTTAAAAGCCAATGACGATGCTACCCGGAATAACAACATTAATAAAGTAATGTATCAGTGTATGTACGTTATTCCAGCTTACTTGTCATCGGGTTATAAAATGAAAGAGGTAGATGGAATGCCAGTTCCTGATAGTGAAGTAAGGTTCAAAATAAGGGTTAAAAAGCCATACCGTTTTTATAAAACTATGGATAACTCTGCCAATTATGATAATCCACGCTATTCGTTCAATACCAATGAAGTTTATACAGAAAAAGCCGACGAATTGGGAACCAAAGCCTTAGACCTTATAAATATTGTGCCAAATCCATATTATGCTTATTCCGATTATGAAAATACTTCAATAGAAAATAAAGTAAAATTAACCAATTTACCAATACGTTGTGATATTTCCATTTATACTATTGATGGTACACTGGTAAGAAGAATGAAGAAAGACGATGAAAGCACTGATGCAATTTGGGATATGAAGAATGACGCAAAAGTACCTATTGCAAGCGGTGTTTACCTCATCCACGTAAATGCACCTGGATTGGGCGAAAAAGTTATAAAATGGATGGGTGTAATGCGGGAATTAGATTTGGATTCTTTCTAACAGAAAAAAAATAAAAGCAAAAAAATGAAACTAAGAGTATTAAATATAGTAAGTTTTTGCCTGATAGGCTTAACGACATATGCCGGAAACCCGGATAGAGGAGGTCAAGCCAGTGCAAATCAACTTGTGGTTAATGGTTGGGCCCGTTCATCAGGCTTGGGCTGGGCTTCGCAAAGCAGTATTAAAGGGGTTGAATCCATGTATATGAATATTGGTGGCCTGGTACTTACCCCCAAAACTGATGTGGTATTTGCCCGTACAAGTTGGCTGGCAGGCTCAGGTGTAAATGTTAGCTGTTTTGGATTTGCTCAAAATTTAGGAAATGATAATGCCATAGGGCTTTCTGTTAATTCTATCGACTTAGGCGAAATTCCGATTACCACGGTTCAACAGCCAAATGGAGGATTGGGAACGTATTCGCCACGACTTACTAATTTAGGTTTAGGCTACGGACGTAAGTTTACCGAACATATTACAGGTGGTGTATTATTACGGGTTTTTTCCGAAAATGCTTCAAATGTAAAGGCTCAAGGGGTTGCCTTGGATGCAGGCATCCAATACAAAACCAGTTGGAAAACAGCCGATGATACACATTTTGGAGTCTCTATAAAAAACATTGGTCCTGATGTGAAGTATTCAGGCGATGGTATATCTATAAAAAGGCTTAATCCAAAAGATAATTTGGAAGCCACTGTTAACCAAAGAGTAGCCAAATACAATATACCTGCGTTAATAAATATAGGTGGAGCCTTTGATTTAAAACTTGATAAAGGTGAAGAAAAAACAAATTTTCATACCCTATCGCTGGCAGCCAATTTTACCTATAATGCATTTTCGCTAAATCAATTAACCGTAGGAGGTGAATACATTTACAAAAAAATGTTTATGCTTAGAGGTGGATATTCATTTGAAGAAGGTGGGATGAGCTATGATACACGCCGATCAGCCTTAACAGGCCTAATGGGAGGCGTAACTTTTGAATTGCCTTATGGTAAAGCTGGTAACCGTTTTGCCTTAGATTATTCTTATCGCGATTCACGTCCGTTTTCTGGGTGTCATACCATTGGCCTAAAAATGTCGTTGGGTAATGCTGAATAATTATTTTAGTATCACTAAAATTAAAATTTAATAACAAAGAAATTATATTTGTAGAGTTGCATCGGTCTATCGGCTGATGCAACTCTGTTTTTATACCACCTTTAATAATAAAAAAAGACTATGGCAATTAATTATATGAGCAAAGAAGGGTATGATGCCCTGGTGAAAGAAGTAGAGCAACTTGAAAAAGTGGAACGTCGCCGTATCAGTGGCCAAATAGCAGAGGCAAAAGAAAAGGGTGACCTTTCGGAAAATGCCGAATACGATGCTGCTAAAGAGGCACAAGGGATGCTGGAAATGAAAATTGCCAAGCTTAAAAATTTTTTAGGAGATAGCCGAATTTTGGATGAAACCAAAGTGGATTTGAGCAAAGTGGGCATACTTACCAAAGTTTCTGTGTTAAATAAAAAAACAAACGGAAATTTAACCTACACCATTGTTTCCGAAAAAGAGGCTGATCTTAAGCTAGGGAAAATTTCGGTAAAATCGCCCATTGGAATGGGATTGATGGGTAAAAAAATAGGTGACTTGGTAGAAGTACAGGTACCTGCTGGAATTATAAATTTTGAAATTTTAGATATTTCATTGGTTTAGTAAAGTCGTTTTAAAATTTTCATGCTGACGAAGGAAGCATCTTTTTTTAATTATAAATATTCCTTCCCGATAAAAAAATCGGGACAGTCTTTTCCCCGGAAGGAGAACCCCCAAATAATATTAATTTTTTTATGAGTTCTATATTTTCTAAAATAATTATCGGAGAAATACCCTGCCATAAAATAACGGAGGATGATGATCACATGGCCTTTTTGGATATTATGCCTTTAAAAAAGGGACATGTATTGGTAATACCAAAACTACCGATTGATAATATTTTTGACATGGCCCCTGCAGATTTTGCGGCATTACATTTGTTTGCTCAAAAAGTGGCAAAGGCCATATCTGCCGCCATCAGTTGCAAAAAAGTAGGAGTAGCTGTAGTTGGGTTGGAAGTTCCTCATGCCCATATCCATTTAATTCCAATCAATTCGGTTTCCGACATAGATTTTTCGAAAGAAAAAATGAAACCGAGTCATGATGAATTGGAGGCAACGGCCCATTTGATTAAAAAATTTTTATAACATACTCCTCAGCGTATCCATCTTTCTTTCTGTTTCAAACCATTCTGCTTCTGCCTGACTTTCTTCCACAATTCCTGCCCCGGCATAAAACTTAATTTCATCACCCGTTATTTTAGCACACCTCAGGTTTACCCAAAAAGAAAAATCATGATTTTTGAATATAGGCCCTAAAAACCCACTATAATATTCCCGATCCAAATTTTCACTTTTATCAATAAAATAAGAGGCTGACAGATAGGGTACACCGCAAACAGCCGGTGTAGGGTGGAGGTTGTTAATAATGGCAACAGGATGGGTTGTTTTAAAATTTATTTTATTAACCAAATGGGTAAGGTTGCCGGTATTTAATTCCTCGGTTTTGGAAATTTCAATGTATTCGGCATTTTGT
>JBJXDS010000320.1:0-2871 GCA_046154525.1 Bacteroidia bacterium | reverse complement strand
ATCTTCACCCAGTTGATTAAATTCCATTAAAACTTCAAGGTCGTTTAAACCGGTTTCAATTTCATTCCAGGCATCCACCCATATTTTTTTGGAGCGGATGTTTTTTAAGAAAATTTCAGCTTTTTTTGAGTCGTCCCAAAAATTAGGGGCTTGGGTTTGTTGTTCTTCGTCTTGTATGAGTATTACCTTCTGTTCAACGTCAAAGATACCTCCCCAGGGCCTTAGATCTGCCCTTTAATTCCAAAAAATTTTCAGTCGTCATATCTATTTGAGACTAAGTAATAAGGTTTTCATTTCTTTAATTTCTTCTTTGCTTTTCTCCCGTTCTGAGCGTTGAACCAAAGTTAGCAAATATTCCAAATCGGTAATTATAGCTTCCTCTTCTTCACCATCTTCATCCTCATCGGCCGAGAACCCGATTTTAAAATCGCCATTTTCATCAATATGTTCGTAGGCTAATCTTAATATTTTAATAACTGCAGGATCACCTTCTTCGCGGGCCATTTCGCGCAAGGCTTTCAAATTTTTTGATACATATTCAGCATCAAATTCTTTGGCTGATTTAGCTAAAATTTTATCAGCAAGTTCTATGGCTTTTGGATTGTGCATTGTTGTAATTTTGAAGCCGCGAAAGTAGCAAAAAAAAATGATTTGAAAATTTGAAAATTTGGAGATTTGAAAATGATTGGAATTTGGAAAATTGAAAATAGAAATTTGAAAATTGCCTTTGTTAAAAAGTTCCAAATCACCTTTCCAACCAAACACCTTTTTAATCAATCCAATAAGTGTGATTAAATACATTTCTCAAAATCTCATATCTCTATACTAATATCTAAAAAAACATGCAAGCAGAACTTTTAACCATAGGCGACGAAATACTAATAGGCCAGATAATAAATACTAATGCTGTGTGGATGGCTAAGGAATTGAATGCCATTGGCGTTACAATAAAACAAATTACGTCGGTTAGTGATGAAAAAAAACATATTACAGATGCTTTAGATGAAGCCCTGAAACGAGCCGATATCGTATTGATAACAGGTGGACTTGGCCCTACAAAGGATGATATTACCAAAACAACTCTGGCCGAATATTTTGGGGTGGGTTTAAAAAAGGAGGCAAGAGTTATTGATTTTATTAAAGAAAATTTTGCGAAACGAAATATAGAATTTTTGCCGGTTCATGAATTACAGGCCTTGATTTTGGAAAACAGTGAAATTCTATTTAATCATTATGGCACTGCGCCAGGCATGTGGATTGAAAATAATGGCAAAATAATAGTTATAATGCCTGGTGTACCTTTTGAAATGAAAGGAATAATGAGCAAGTATGTTTTACCAAGGCTTTCAACTCAATTTAATCTTCCATTTATTATTCACAAAACAATTGTAACCATTGGGCTTCCAGAATCCAACATTGCTGATATGATATCAGATATTGAAGATGAACTATCAAAGCATATAAAACTGGCATACCTGCCTAATTTTGGAATGGTCCGATTGCGACTTTCAGGAATTGGAAAGGATGAAAAAATCCTTAAAAGAGAAATTGAATCCTATGCTTCGCAAATACTTAAAATAATTCCAGCAATTAATATTGGCGCTACCGAAGATTTAAAGCCGGAAGAAATTATCGGGCAATTGTTAACTTCCAATAAGCAAACCTTAGCTATTTCTGAAAGTTGTACCGGCGGTTATATTTCGCACCTTATAACTACTGTGCCAGGAAGTTCCGAATATTTTATTGGTTCATTAATAGCCTATAGTTATCAAATAAAAATTAATAATTTGGGAGTAAAAGCCGAAACCTTAGAAAAATTTGGCGCAGTAAGTGAAGAGTGTGTAAGGGAAATGGTTGAAGGAATTAAAACTAAATTTAAAACTGACTTTGCTATAAGCACCACAGGAATAGCCGGCCCGGGCGGAGCCACACCCGATAAACCTGTTGGCCTGGTTTGGATAGCAGTAGCAGGCTCCAATGGAATTGTAACCCGAAAACTAATGGCCAATGGCGAACGTATAAATGTAATAGAACGTACTGCTATTGTGGCTTTGGATATGCTGAGGAGGGAAATTTTGAATGTTGAACTGTGAATGCTGAATATTTAAAAGTTGCCATTTCATTATTTATTATTCACATTTTACCATTAATAAAGCTTATAAATTTCCATAATATTCCCCAATATTTTAGGGAAATCAATTTTCAAATCAATCAATTTTCCGGTATGAATATCAAAAACCCAACCGTGAACTTGCAAGCCTCTTTCTTTATGAGCTTCCTGAACAGCTGCCGTTTTAATAAGATTGATACATTGTTCCTGAACATTTAGTTCCACCAGGCGATTATAGCGGTCTTCTTCCACTGCTATGGCATTAAGTTCTTCCTTGTGGGTTCGGTATACATCTCTAATGTTTCTTAACCATGGATTTAATATTCCCATATCCACAGGTTGCATGGCTGCTTTTACACCACCACAATTGTAATGCCCGCAAACCACCACTTGTTTTACTTTTAAATGCCTAACTGCATAATTTATAACCGACATCACATTTAAATCAACGTTATTTACCAAATTGGCAATATTGCGATGGATAAATACTTCGCCTGGTTGAACTCCCATAAGGTCTTCGGCAGTAACACGGCTGTCGGAACAACCAATGTACAAAAATTCAGGGGACTGTCCAGTTGCAAGCTTTTCAAAATAGTTTTCATTTATTGCTAATTTTTCAGCTATCCATTTTTTGTTGTTTTCAAATATTTGGTCTATGCTTTTCATATTCTGCCAATAAGTTTTCCCTATGGTTTACAATAATACGTTATCATGCGGCTCAATCTTTTCAGGCAAGTCTTTTTCTCCCATCATTTCTCGCA
>JBJXDS010000319.1:0-28136 GCA_046154525.1 Bacteroidia bacterium | reverse complement strand
AACCTCCCAGATTTTGGCCAATTACGATATATCCATTGAGAAAAATGATAAATTCAGATTGAATTATAGGTCAGCGGTTAATTACCGGTCAAAGGATTTAAGCGGATTGAGCAATAGTATTTCGGGGTATGTTGTAATTAAAAAAACAAGGTTTCAATCGTCTGCCGAGCGCATGACCAATTCGATATTATCAGGAACAGAAATACAGAATAACAGTTTTTGGAACCACGATGGCGAACTCATTCAGGCCTTAAAAATAGGAAGGGTAGGGGGGGGGTATCATTCTGAAAAGAGTATATTTAACATAGTTTCTGATAGTTTGATATTGGGTTCATACAGTTATAATTCGGGGCGTTTGTTTTTTGAAAGTGTTGATACCGCAATGTTTACCTATGGAGCCATTGCCGAGCGGCGGGAGGATAAACTTCCTTTCAGGGGCAACTTAAATTTAAGTACAGTGGCCGATGAAATAAAATGGCATGGTGGATATACAAGTAAAAAAGGTGGCCGCTTAAACTTGAACAGTAGTTATCGTTCGGTTCAATATTTGGACACACTTATAACAAAAGGAACACCTGAAAAAAATGCGTTGGGTAGAATTGAGGCAGATATTCCATTTTTTAAAAAAGCCGTTAGGTTCAATTCATTTTACCAAATTGGTACTGGTCAAGAGCAAAAACGAGAGTTTATCTATTATCAGGTGGCCGATGGAAACGGGGTTTATATTTGGAAAGATTATGACAGTAATAAGGTTCAATCGCTCAATGAATTTGAAATAGCCAGCGAATATGATCGTAAGCGGGCTAACTTCATCAGGACCTATTTACCCGTTCAGGGATTTATAAAAAGCAGGAATCTACAATTTAACCAAACCTTAAATTTAACCACCCCAAAAACCTGGTATAAAAAGAAAGGGTTCAAACTTTTTCTCACCCGTTTTTCTGGTCTAGTCGTTTATCGCACCGACAGGCGAACCACCTCCAATGAGGCAGCACTTTATCTTAACCCTTTTATTTTTAACGTAAACGATACTCAGCTTTTGTCGAGCAATGCCAGCTTACGTTATACCTTATACATAAACCGGAACAACCCTGTTTGGTCAGCGGATATAAACCGGATGAACGGTCAATCAAAAAATTTGTTGGTTAATGGGTACGAAACCCGCGAAAATGATGAATCCACATTAAACACAAGAGTGAATTTTAACCGAAATTTTGGGGCAGTTATTCAGTTTATTAATGGAAACCGTTCTTATTTTTCCCAAATCCTCTTAACCCGAAATTATGGATATACTTTTAATTCCGTAGAACCTCAACTACAGTTTACTTCAAAAAGCAATAATGTCGGTGCCGCTTTAATTGGCAAGTATTATAAGGCTGTGGCCGATACCCTGGCCAGCCAAAACCTGGAAGCCGGGGTAGAAATAAGATTGAGCCGGGCTGCAAAAGGTAGTTTTACCGGAAATTTCAGGTTGGTAAATATTAATTTTAACGGCGATGCAGCCAGCCCATTGGGTTATGAATTAATGAAAGGCCTATTGCCTGGTAAAAATTATACCTGGAACATTGTTTACCAGCAGCGAATAAAAAACAATATTCAAATGGATTTATCTTACGATGGCAGGCAGTCGGAAAATAGCCCAATGATACATATTGGAAGGGTAATGGTTAGGTATTTATTTTAAAGCGGGTCAGTCATTTCACTGTACCTTGAATCTCAAATTTAGAAAAGATGCGTACCTGATAAAAAATTGGGGTAAGCTGTGCCTCAGCATGACAACATCCTAGTATATTTTGTGTTCTTTTGTGTTTTGGAGCTTTATTGGCTAAAGTAAAAAATGCAGCGTTTTAAAAATATTTTGTCCGACCGTGAGTTTTGGTTCATTCTAGTATTTAATCTTTGCCTTGCCTGGGGGTTTATGGAAGGCTGGCTTAGCATGGATACCATCGTTTGGATTTATTTTTTTCAAAGTGTAATAATTGGCATTAGCAACACGGTAAGAATGGGTTGTTTAAAAAATTTTAGTACAGATAATTTTCAGGTAAATGGCCAATCAGTGGAGGCTACAAGCAAAACCAAACGATTTAGCACTTTGTTTTTTTTGGTTCATTATGGTTTTTTTCATTTTGGCTATTTTATTTTTTTGAGCGTTGGCTCAGTTGGTAACGGTAGCAAACTTGATTTTAGGATGGTTTTAATTAATATTGGAATTATTGCTGCCAATGCACTGGTATCTACATGGAGCACTATTTTGCAAGACCGCGATGAAAAACCAGCTATCAGTAGTTTGTTTTTTACCCCGTATTTACGTGTGGTGCCCATGCATATTTTTATCATTGTGGGTTTTACCCGTAAAGCCAATCCCGAGATTTTGGTTCCAGTTTTAGGAACCATACACATTTTTTGGGTATTTTTAATTTTAAAACTGGTTTCTGATTTGTTAATGCACGTAGTTATTCAAAAAACCTGGCGGGGGCCAAGGGTAAGGCCTCTTGGAGGATATATTTAGAATGAAGAAATATTTAAATTAGTTCAAAGCAACCTCAGTAGGCCCGTCAACTATGCTCACATGGCAGCAGTCAGTTTTGATGGTATATAGAACTGTTTTTATAAGGTTTCCATCTTTGCTAATTTTTAATTCAACCTTTTGGCTGGTATTAAATCCTAATTCTTTTAAATCCGAATCATCCACTACTGTAAAAATATTTTCAGGCCAACTATTAGGCCCCGATTGGCTGTGTATCAACTCACCTGTTGACAAAAGAATGGTTTGGGTGCTAATATCGGATAAATTAGAATGTGTGGAATCGGTAAGTTTTACACTAATTGAAGCAAATATTTCAGTGCATATGGCATTTTTACAATCTTTATCATTGGTACAACCAATAGCTGCAATAAAGAGTATAAAAATTATTAGGTTTCTCATGGTTATTAATAAATTATTCAAATATGAAATAAAATCCTGCAAAAAAAATCAGGACAGCTATGGAAGTTAGGCCATATAGAAAAAAATTAATTAACTCAGGTACAGGATTAACCATGGTGAGAACACAACTGATAAATCCAAGTAAGGCACCAATGCCCGCCAATCCAAAACCCATACTTTGCCGTTTGGCATATTTTAACCGATTAAATTCTTTGAGATAAACAGTAATAGAATCTTTATTATGGCCCAGAGATTTTAATTTTTCTTCAACTTCCTGTACATTCAACTGTTCTAAAAACCATTGTTGAATAAGAGATGAATTTATTTCTTGACTTTGAGGCATGGAAAAGAATTAATTCTGTTTGGTCAATTCAAAAATATCATTTTATTTAAATGATTTTATAAAAATTTATTCTTAAAGAAAAAGTACCCTCTCCGTTTATTCTTAGTTGATTCTTGGAATATTAACCGGGAAAAATAAGGTTTAAAATTTATTTTTTTAAACTAGAAGGCACAGACAACATGGGGTCAGTATATAAGCGATTCTCTGTGTTCTGTGTGCCTCCGTGGTATCCCTTATTTTATTTCAATCGTTCCCTAATATCCAGCCTGAATTTTCGGGCGGTATCAATCGCAATATCATATCCAGCATCGGCATGGCGGATAACCCCCATGGCAGGATCATTGTGCAATACTCGTTTCAGTCTTACTTCGGCTTCAGGGGTTCCGTCGGCCACTATTACCATACCGGCATGTATGCTGTAGCCAATACCTACGCCACCTCCATGATGGAGGCTTACCCAACTGGCTCCTCCGGCCGTATTTATCAGGGCATTTAAAATAGGCCAATCAGCTATAGCATCACTTCCGTCTTTCATAGCCTCGGTTTCGCGGTTGGGGCTGGCTACCGAGCCCGTGTCTAAATGGTCACGGCCAATTACTATCGGAGCCTTCACTTTTCCTTCCTTTACCAAATTATTAAATAATACTCCTGCCTTTTCCCGTTCGCCTTGGCCAAGCCAACAAATGCGGCAGGGCAATCCTTGAAATGCAATTTTATCTTTGGCCAAAGTTATCCAACGTTTTAAACCTTCATTTTCAGGAAATAATTTTAAAATTTCGCTGTCGGTGGTATAAATATCTTCTGGATCTCCGCTCAAAGCTGCCCATCTAAAGGGGCCTTTTCCCTCGCAAAACAAGGGCCTGATAAATGCCGGAACAAATCCCGGATAATCAAAGGCATTTTTTAAACCCATTTCGAACGCACGGCCTCTCAAATTATTTCCATAGTCGAACGTTATGCTTCCCATGTTTTGAAAGTCGAGCATAAGTTTTACATGTTCCACCATGGTGGCATAACTTAGCCTCACATATTTTTCAGGGTCGGTGGCCCGCAATCGGTCTGCGGCTTCCACATCCAAATCTTTTGGGAAATATCCAACCAGGGCATCATGGGCACTAGTTTGGTCGGTTAATAAATCCGGCACTATTCCTCTTTCCTTTAACCGAGCTAATAAATCTACCGCATTGCCCGGCCAGCCTATGGATACAGCCGCTTTTTTTTCTTTTGCTATTAAGGCTTTGTCAATGGCCTCGTCCAAATTATAAATCAAGACATCCACATAACGCGTTTCAATTCGTTTTCGGATTCGCCATTCTTCCATTTCGGCAGCAAGGCAAACTCCTTCGTTTATGGTTACAGCTAATGTTTGGGCTCCGCCCATTCCGCCTAATCCGGCTGTTACTGTCAGGGTTCCTTTTAATGAACCTCCAAAATGCTGACGGGCTGCTTCACCAAAGGTTTCATAAGTGCCCTGAACAATGCCCTGTGAACCTATATAAATCCATGAACCTGCTGTCATTTGGCCATACATGGTTAATCCCATAGCTTCCAGTTCCCTAAATTTTTCCCAAGTGGCCCAATGTGGTACAAGGTTTGAATTGGCAATTATTACCCGTGGGGCATCTTTATGGGTGGGTAATATACCTACTGGTTTACCCGATTGAACAATCAGAGTTTCATCTTCATTTAAATCTTTAAGGGCTTTTACTATTAGGTCAAAACTTTCCCAGTTTCGGGCTGCTTTTCCAGTTCCACCATACACAATTAGGTCTTCAGGTTTTTCAGCTACATCAGGGTCAAGGTTGTTGCAAAGCATACGCAATGCAGCTTCTTGAATCCATCCTTTGCACGATAATGTATTGCCGGTGGCGGCTTTAATAATTCGTTTGTTTCCTGCCAATGTCATTAGGCAAAATTAAAATAATTTTACGGCCTATTTAAGGATGACTTTTTAAATAAAAAAGGAAAATAAAAATGGAAAAATTTCTATTTTATAAGGTGAACCGGAATACCCTGAGTAACTCGTTTCATAGAATTACCTTCATGCATCAAGTATTCGAATACAATATTGTAAACACCTTCCAAGCAAAGGTCTTTACCATTGTATCCATCCCAAACGGGGCTTTTATCAGAAAAATAAACCCGTTCGCCCCAACGGTTAAAAATATTCATTTGTATAAAATCATATTTTCCGGAGGGTTGCCATTTATCGTTTAAAACATCGCCATTAGGGGTAAACGCATTGGGAAAAAATACAATACAGGCAGTTTCCTCTACATTTAAATTAAAACTATCGCTGGCCGTACCACATTTATTGGAAACATACACTTTATAAAAGCCCGACTGACCAATAATTCTATCTCTGGAGGTGTTGCCATCATTCCAAACCACCGTTCCATCGTCTACTTTAAGACTAAATTTCAGATAGCTTCCGCCACATAACGATGTATCTCTTGAGGGTTTTAAAGTGGGGGTATTTAAAGCTTTAATAGTAATTGTATCGTAACTTGAGCAATTAGGATTGGAAACTTTTACCCAATACCTGGCACTTTGACTAATATTAACATACGGTCCAGTGTAACCATTAACACCAGAAATTGGCGGAGATGACCCCCAGGTAGATACATAAACCGGATCCATATTTAATTGTAATGGAACATCCTTACAAATGGAAACATCTGGCCCTAATTCAATTAATGGTTTGTCATAAACTACTGTTGAATCCCACGCAGTATCGCGGCATCCACTTTTATTTGACTCATAACCCACGTAAAATTTACCTATGGAAGCTGGTGTAAAAGTACTATCCGTTTTGACATGAAACTGGCCAAAAAACTTACCACCGGATGGTGTTGGTACTAATTTATCTATAAAATCATTTAAACAATGTTGTTTACTTAGGCCTGTAAAGAACACATTAGCATTTTTAAAAACATTAATACTATCCAGATGCTCATCAAGGCAGCCTGCCGCATCATAAGCACGAAGGGTTATATAATACTTCCCTGTTTTTTTAAAAGAATACGAAGTTGGATTTAAAAAGGATGAGTCTAAGTTTTTTTTATCAGCAGAGTCTCTATAACGCCAGTTACTTGTAATAGAGTTTGAGCTTTTATTTTCAAAAGTAAAAAGATTATTGCTTAGGCACATTGACTTTTGATTAAATATTACCTTTACTGGATCAATAGCTCTTGGCAATACATCATACTCTCTTTCGGTAGAATCGCGGCATCCTCTGTTGGATATAACTACTAATCTTACTTTTTTGTGCCCAGCGGTTGGAAAATTCCTGTCGGCCTTGTAACCGGTGGCAAAAAAACTATCGTTGTCGTCATAAGGATATTCATACCATTCGTAACGCATGCTCGAAACGCCAGCTCCAATATCTTCTAGTGTAGTTGTATTTTTAAACGTAAATCTATTACCAAAATAGCATTGGGTATCGTTGTTTTTTGGCAATAAGGCTGGATCTAAATCAAATTTGGCCACTGGATGTGGATGAACTGTGTCGTTTCTTATCACAGAGGTGTAGCATCCTTTAGCCTCTGCTATAAGTTTTACCTTCATAATATTTGATTTGGTATAGCTATGGGTAGGATTCGGTTGTTTTGAAGAGTCACCATCACCAAAATACCATCGGTACGAAATTGGTGTTTCATCGGAATAAGATTTATTGTTAAATTTAAATGTGTTACCCCATTGGCAATGCTGAGCTGTATCGTAATATTTATAAGTTTTGCCCGAAGCATCTGATATTCTAAATTCGGCTACAATATTTTTTGTGGTTACACAGGCTGCAGGATAAGCGTCTACCTTATAATCATATATACCCCCACCTCCATTATATTCGAAAATGGCAATACAATATTTAGTAAGTTTTTTTAGACCTTTAACAGTAACCTTATTGCCAGGGCCACGGTATACACACCAATTCGTATTATCATTTTTTATGGTTTCGCCTAGTACACCAAAGGTATTATTTTCGGTATAATATTGATTATATTCAGGCACATCATTTACAGCAGAGCTCTCTCGCATAAACACCACACGGTCGCTCCCATTGCCATTCGTCCACGAAATTTCAACCTCATTGCACCCCGTAAAATCAAATTTTATATTGGAAGCTGCCACGGTTGGTGTCTGGCTAAATGCAGAAATATTGAAAGCTAAAAAAAGAATTATTGCTAATTGCCGCATGAGATGCACAAATATACTTGTGTGATTAGTTTTATACAAGACACAAAAAAAGGTTAAAAAGTGACAGCATAAAACTAACTTATTTACACTTAAAAAAAATTGCAAGAAAAATGAACTTTATGTGTTAAAAATTAACACCTTACACTAAAAGACATAATTCTGTCAGGTTTGTATCACACCAACATTAAAGGGTTTAATGGGCGCATGATTGGCCGCTTCAATACCTATCGAAATCCAATTACGGGTTTCCAAAGGATCAATAATTGCATCAACCCAGAGGTTAGAGGCTGCATGGATTGCAGTGGTATTGGCATTATATTTTTCAGTAATCCGGTCGAGTAGTTCTTTTTCTTCAGCAGGTGATATGGCCCCTAATTTTGATTTTTCAAGCTGTAATAAAGTTTTGGCCGCCTGTTCGCCTCCCATTACCGCAATTTTGGCTGTAGGCCAGGCTACTATTATTCTTGGGTCATAAGCCTTGCCGCACATGGCATAATTTCCGGCTCCATAGCTGTTACTCAAAATAATGGTAAACTTTGGTACTGTACTATTACTCATAGCATTCACCATTTTTGCCCCATCTTTTATGATTCCGTTTTGTTCACTCCGCGAGCCTACCATAAATCCTGTGACATCTTGTAAGAAAACGAGAGGTATTTTTTTTTGATTGCAATTCATAATAAATCGGGCCGCCTTATCGGCCGAATCGCCATAAATGGCTCCTCCAAACTGCATTTCACCTTTCTTTGATTTCACTACTTCTCTATTATTGGCCACAATGCCAACGGCCCATCCATCAATACGGGCATAGCCACAAAGCAAGGTTTGGGCATATCCTTTTTTATATTGTTCAAATTCTGAATTATCAACCAAGCGTTCAATAATTTCAATGGATTTATAAGGTTTGGCTTTATTATCCGGTAATATTCCGTAAATTTCTTTTGGATCTTTTATAGGCATTTCTGGTACTTTTCTATCTATTCCTGCCTTATCAAAACTTCCAATTTTATCCATAATGTATTTTATCCTATCTAGGCATGACTTATCATCTGGAAACCTATCGTCTATAACGCCTGAAATTTCGGATTGTGTAACAGAACCGCCTAATGATTCATTATCTATTATTTCGCCAATAGCAGCTTGCACCAGATAACTCCCGGCTAAAAATATAGAACCGGTTTTGTCAACAATCAAAGCCTCATCACTCATAATTGGCAAATATGCCCCGCCTGCAACACAACTTCCCATTACAGCTGCTATTTGGGTAATACCCCTGCTGCTCATTATGGCGTTGTTTCTAAATATTCGTCCAAAATGTTCTTTATCGGCAAATATTTCATCCTGCATAGGCAAAAAAATACCGGCACTATCCACTAAATATATTATTGGGAGACGGTTTTCCATGGCTATTTCCTGAAAACGCAGGTTTTTTTTCCCGGTTATCGGAAACCAGGCACCGGCTTTTACAGTGGCATCATTAGCTACAATTATGCATTGCCGCCCTTTTATAAAAGTAATGCCTCCAACTACCCCTCCAGCAGGGCAACCCCCATACTCCTCATACATACCATGCCCTGCAAACAAACCAATTTCATAAAACGGAGCATCAATGTCTTTTAAGTATTCTATTCTTTCACGGGCCAGCATTTTGCCTTTTTCCTTGTGTTTAGCTGCTGCTGTGGTTCCTCCTCCTCTTTCAATTTCTTCCCCCTGTCTTAGAATTTGATTCCAGAACAGCTTCATGCTGTCTTCGTTTTTGTTAAATTCAAGATCGTACATTCAGGGGCAAATTTATATTTTTGAAGTTATATTTTTAGATGGAGATTAAGTAGATGTGCTCAATTAGACTTTTAATGTTATAATTTTTGTAACTCTTTAAAACTTCTAAAATTTTGATAAACATTTGTAACAAAAAATAGTAGTTTTGCGGCACAAGTCAGTACGACCAGCTCCCTTTTAATCCCCCAGGGCAGGAATGCAGCAAGGGTAGGAGGTTGAAGCGGTGCGATACTGGCTTGTTTTGTTTTAAATGGGTTTACTTTTCTGATTTCTAAAACCTATTTTTGCACCCTTAAAATGAAATGCCTTGGCATTCTATCTGACAATAAAGGAGAAAACATAGATTTAAGATGAAAACACTACAATTTCGTGAAGCCCTGCGTGAAGCTATGGAAGAAGAAATGAGGCTTGACCCAAAAATTCTTCTAATAGGTGAAGAAGTGGCTGAATATAATGGGGCCTATAAAGTGAGCCAGGGAATGTTGGACGAATTTGGTGCCAAGCGGGTGGTAGATACCCCCATTGCCGAACTTGGTTTTGCTGGAATTGCAGTAGGTGCTGCGATGAATGGGTTAAGGCCCATTGTTGAATTTATGACCTTTAATTTTTCACTGGTTGCCATTGACCAGGTTATAAATGCTGCCGCCAAAATGCTTTCGATGAGTGGTGGAAATTTTGGGATACCCATGGTTTTTAGAGGGCCTACGGGAAGTGCTGGCCAATTGGGGGCACAACATTCCCAAAATTTCGAAAATTGGTTTGCCAACTGTCCGGGTCTAAAGGTAGTGGTTCCAAGCAATCCTTCTGATGCCAAGGGATTATTAAAAACATCCATCCGTGATAACGACCCGGTTATTTTTATGGAATCGGAACAAATGTATGGCCTGAAAGGAGAAGTACCTGAAGGTGAATACTTAATTCCAATAGGTAAGGCCATAGTTTCAAAAGAAGGAACAGATGTTACCATCGTTACCTTCGGAAAAATGATGCGTGTGGTAGAACAAGCCTTAATAGAACTTGATAAAAAAGGCATCAATGCCGAAGTGATAGACCTTAGAACGGTAAGGCCAATTGATTATCAAACCTTGTTAGAATCGGTGAAAAAAACAAACCGGATGGTGGTAGTAGAGGAAGCTTGGCCATTAGCCAGCATATCAAGCGAAATAGCCTATTGGATGCAGAAATATGCGTTTGATTATTTGGATGCTCCTATTAACCGTGTAACCACCCGCGACACCCCATTGCCTTATGCACCTACATTGGTTGAAGTATTTTTGCCAAATGTAAAACGGATTTTGGATGCTGTAGATTCTGTAATTTATCGCTAGATTTTTTTACCAAAAATTAAAAATTATAACCAAAACTTAGCTTCATAAAGAAAGGAGTTCCTGGTGTATAATGAATTTCATTAACAGGTTCCACTTCATTTCGCAAGCGGCTTTCTGTTGCAAACTGGGCTTCTTTCCAGTTAGCATTCAAAATATTTTCGGCAGAAAATCCAATTTTATAATTATTAAAATTATAATTAATTACGGCATCCATTAAAAAATAGCCTTCGGCAGTGATGGAATTATCTTCAATAGCCGCCCTATTGCCCATATAACGGTAGCGCAGGCTTCCATTAAGTCCGGTAGGCTTTTTATAAGTAATACCACCTATACTGGTTAGTCGAGGAGCCAAAGGAATCCGGTTGGAATGGCTTGGTTCATCTCTTAACCGACCTTTATTTATGTTTAAATCAGCATCCAAATAAAGATAATTTTTCAATTGATATCTTACTCCCAAATCCATCCCAAATCGGCGGGTTCGGCCTGATATTTCCACAATACCTTCATCACCCACGTATACGAGTTCGCTTTGCAAATCCAAAGTCCAAAGGGCTACGTTTACTATCATTTTAACATTTGGTTTAAACGTAGAACCTATTTCATTTCCAAATGCACGGGCTAATGTATTTTCCAAATTGCCAACAATAACCGCACGGGCATCGTTGGAGTGAAACCCAAAGCCTGATTTGGCAAATAATTGAACGCCTTTATTAAGCGAATAAAAAAGATTCAGTTTTGGACTTATAATGGATTTAATGGCCGAACCCGAAGCGGTGTCGTAAGTATTATTTTTAAAATTAAAGCTATAAATATCGCCTCTTGCTCCAATGTTTACTTTAAGTTTTTTGGTGGCCTGAAAACTTTCATCGGCATAAAGGGAAGCGTTTACCTGATTCAGCTTGCCATTAACCATGGTGCTTAAATACTCGCGTTTTATAGTTCTATCAAGTTGAATATTTGAATTATCATACCTAACTCCCGCTCCAAGAGTGCTGATTAATTCTTTACCCGCTAATTTATTAATTTTTTGAAATGTTGAATTATACCCTAAAATATTTCTATGATCGGCCTGAAAAATCTGGTCCCCATTTACCGAATCGTTTAAATAAAAAGTAAAGTTTGAGTATAAATTAAAATCGTAACGGCTGTAATAAAACTGATTTTTTAAACTCGAATTTTTCAATTTTTTTTCATGTATAATATTAAAATTAGACCGGCCTGTTTTACCACCTTCTGTAGGGTCAATGCTTCCAAAACGCGTAATAGTTCCATCGGCTACTTTTCTTACAGGTATTTGCCCTGAAGCATCCCAACTGCTTTGAAACGAAGAAAGGGAAATGCTCAGTTTATTTCCATTGTTAAGTTCGCCCGTATATTTTGTTAAAATATTAAACCGATTGAATTTTTGTTTTTGTTCGGTATATGAATTGGTGTAGCGGTATTCTATAGCTGTAAAAAGGTTCTCTTTCTTTTTTGAAAACAGATGCTTTGTCCCTCCTAAAAGATTAATCATTCCCAAAGCCCGCTTGGTATCAAACATTCCATATTCCAGTTTTATCAGATTTCTATCCAAACTATTGAGGGTTTTAAATTCTCCTGAGCCAGCGGTAGCCAAATCACCATATTTTGTAGTATGCGGCCCTTTGTTTACTTCCAGTTCTTTTACCGTTTCAGGTATTAAAAAATGTAGATCGGCATAACCTTGCCCATGGGCATGAGAGGTCATATTCACTGGCATACCATCTACATAAATGGCAAAATCAGTTCCGTGGTCAATATCAAAACCCCGCATAAATATTTGCTCGGCCTTACCACCACCGGCATGTTGGGCAATAAATAAACCGGGCACCAATCGCAACAAATCCTGTGATGACGAAACCGGCCGCAATTGCAGATCGAGTTTGCTAATTTTATTTCCCTGATACTCCTTATTGGCATTGATGGTTATAGATTTTATAGCATATAAATTTTGAATAAGATTAATAGATAGTTTAACTTCTCCATTATTTGTAATCCTTATATTTTTTGTTTGCTCGGCAAAGCCAACTCTTGATATTAAAAGCTGATAATTTCCATTAGGCAAATTGGCCAAAACAAATTTCCCCAACGAATCGGTTACAGCAAATTTTGAAATTGCTTGTATAGAAACTGTAGCATACAAAACGGGCTCGCCATTGCTATAAACCATTCCTGATATTTTTCCTGATTGAGCAAACGCTTCAAAAATTGAAAACAAGAAAATTAAGGATATAAGTATTTTTTTAACCACAGTTTTTATTGCCTTTCTATCATATACTTAAAAACAGGGGGTTTGGATTTGTACGGAGCCATTTTTTTTAAAAAGTTTTCAAAAAAAATGCCCCCCCAGCCAAATCCGGGGAGACATTGGGTAAACATGAAAAAAAAATATTAAGATTTTTTCAAAGGTGTATTTGGCATATTTGGATTAATCTTTTTAGATTTAGCCATGAGTTCAGCGGCAAGTTTAGAATTGCCCGCCGCCATTTCTATTTGCCCTGCTTGAGCCAATAATTCAGCATTTTTGGTTCCCATTCGCATAGCTTTATCCATATATTTTTTAGCCTCGGCAAAATTGCCTTTGGTATAATAAACCCAGGCCATGCAGTGGTTGGCATCAATATTATTTGGTCGGCGGTTATATTCAGTTTTTGCATATTTCATAGCATTTTCAATATCGCCTAATTCCAAATATATTTTGGCTAACTCCATATCCACATAATGGCCAGATTCGGAATCTTCGCTTAACATGGTGATGCAGGTTTTATAAATTTCATTGGCTTTTGCTAAGTCACCTTTTAGTTTTAAAGCTTCGGCTTTGTTTTCATAAAACGAAACTTCGGGCATTACTTTTATGGCCTCATCAAATTTGACAATGGCTTTATCATAATTGCCTTTGGCCATTTCTATTCGTCCCAAAGCATCGGTGGCAAAGGCATAACTTGGGCGTTGCTGTAAAATGATTAAAGATACTTCCTCTGCATTTTTTAAATCCCCTGTATTTTCATATAGATGAGATAATGTATTTCCGGCCCAGGATGCTTCTTCCGAACCGGCAAGCCCGGCCTGAAAGGCCATTTTCATAGCTTCAATTGCTCCTGTATTATCGCCATAAATTTCGCGTAAATAAGATGCTCTTGAATAGGATTCCAAACCCGGACGAAGCGATTGCATTCTGTCCGACATTTTTACGGCTTCTTCATAATTTCCCAATTCTACATTGGCATCGCAAAGCACACCGTATATAAATCCATTGTTTCCATTGATGCTGGCGGCTTTGGTTCCAACTTCCAGGGCTTCTTTAAAATGGTGAAGCGATAGTAGAACCGAAGCCTTAAAGGCATGGGCTTCAAAATTTTCGTTATCGTGTTTTATTACATCGTCTAAAATTGTAAGGGTCGCGGGATAATAGTATGGATGCTCGCCTGTAATTCGGGCTTCCTGCATATACAATTGAGCCAGTAGCAATTTTGATTTTAAATCGAGGGAATCATTTTTTATATTGCTAAAAAACTCTGTTGCTTTACTTTTTACAAGTTCCCAATCAGGCAGTTTAGCCAGTTCTGTGTTTCGTTCTTTTAGGGGAGCAAATTGTGCTTTCCCTTGTTTTATGGTATTGGCTTTATTGCTTGTACAGGCTATTGCGCCTATCATTAAGAATAATGCTATTAGATTTAATGTCTTGTTTTTCATGTTTTTTGGATTTTTAAAATTTGGATTTTTAAAAGAAAAATAGGAACGCAGATGACGCAGGTCTGATATGATCAGATAAGATTTTTTATCATTTTTTATCCTATTAATCTGCGTCATCTGCGTTCCCATTATATTATTTAGTAAGTATCATTTTTACACTGGTGCTTCCATAGTTAGAAACTATTTCGGCAAAGTAAATACCTGATTTCAAGTTGTCGGCGTTAAAGTTAACGGTTTGAACTCCGGCATTTTGTTTTTCATTGTTCAATAAAGTGGCTACTTTTTTACCATTGATATCAAATACTTCGATAGTTACCTGGCTACTTGAAGCAAGGTTATACTTAATTACTGTATTTGAATTAAACGGATTTGGGTAGTTGCTGGCAATGATTTGGCCACGGCTACCCACTCCCAATTGAGTAATTGACAAAGTTGGAAGAGTTGGTGCAGAATAAGAGGCTCCGCGGAAACTGGCCCAGGGCTGTTGAACATAAGGGAAAGAGGATTGGAACGTGGTGTCATTTTTTGTAACACCTGCATGAAATCCTAATACCTTGCCTAACATAGCTGTAACCGGACTTCCTGTTCCTGTATAATCATCATACCATAAACCGATAGCGGCTAACGCAACTCCTGATACGGCTTGCAATTCGATGGTTGTAACATCATCTTCCAAGCGGCGTCCATTAGGGAAACCATCCATATTAGGAATATTTTGCAACGTAGTTGTGGTGTTAAAACGTGCATCAGTTAATCCTAAAACGGCAGCATATACAATTCCTAAAGAACTGAAATCAGCCGAGTTTCTAGGTGTAGCCGGCACGGCCATATTCAATCTCAACATATCGCCAAGGGTTGGTAAAAAGTTATTGATAAATGGTTTTCCTGCGGCCAATGGGTTCCCATTTTTGCCGGTGGCCAATTGGTAA
Organism: Bacteroidia bacterium; assembly: GCA_046154525.1. Lineage (GTDB taxonomy): Bacteria > Bacteroidota > Bacteroidia > NS11-12g > UBA9320 > JABWCE01. The sequence goes on along the minus strand of JBJXDS010000319.1, from coordinate 12,923 downwards.
GGAACCATGTTTGGAACTCCGGTATAAAAAATGGGGAGTATATCCACAGCCCTTGGGCTCATGCTATCTGGCAATAAAATGGTTCCAAATACGGCATCATCCAATGCAGTTCCTTTTACAGCCATGGAGCCTTTTAACCCCCATAATCCTTTTTTACCATTTCTAAAATCAAAAGAACCCAACGATTTAGACTGTATGCGTAAATCGGCCAATCCGGGAACGGCTGTTCCAAATTGTGAATCGTCCATATATAGAGCCAATTCAGGATTGCTAAAATATTTAGCAAATTGTAAATCGTTGGCTGGGGTTACAGAATTCCATTTGTCTTTGTCGCCAATTGGAATAACGGCTTCGTTTGTTAATGGCATTCCTAAACGGGAAACCTGTATCCAATTACCTGAAACTGTTGGGTTAGCTCCGCTTGTACTTAAGGTAGTGATGGCAGGGCGACTTGCAGAAGCCCAAACACCAATTACAAAATCAGGGTCTAAAATATTGGTAGCCATGCTAACATCTTTACCAGATTTTTGAAGCGTAGAAATTGGGATTTGGATACAAATGCTATGGCAATTAAATTTGGCAACGCCATCTCTGGCACCTGTTTTTCTAAAACCACCTAAGTCAAATGCTCCGCCTAAATCCACAAAGAAAGGATCATCAATAGGGCCGCAAAAGACTTTTTCGCCGCTTGTTCCTGTTGCAATAGCCGCCGTCATTAATGCACCATAATTAGCTGCACCTAATCCGGCTGCACCTTGTATAGAACGTGGGCCAATATTGGCCGGAGGAACTATTCCAGAAGCAACAATGGTGGTAAAACTTACTCCACCGTTCATGCTGCGTTCCAGTTTATAAGTGGTTTTTAAATTTTGTTTACCCAATCGGATGTTGAAAAAAGTAGAACCATCTTCATTCATTTTAGTAAATGTAAAACGGTAGATAATTTCAGGACCTGGTTTAGAGGCATCGTTATCAATGTTAATTTCATACCGTACATTTTCGCCAAAAGATGACCAGTTTGGTCCACCTTGTGGCAGTTCGAAAGGAATATAATTAGCTATAATGGTAATCATATTTGGATTATCTGGGCTGCGGAAGGCATACAAATCGGTATTGTCGGCCACCGGATCGCTTGAGATAAGTGGGGCTTCTCTATGACTGGAAGCCATCATTACGCTACTGTTTATTAAAAACAAAGTAGCTATAATGGTTTTTATAAGTGTTCTGTTTGTTGTTTTCATTTTTATTAATTTTTTTAATTCGTAATTATTAAAACCTCTCTTTAGATGTATAATCCGTTCCTCTCCAAGGCTCAGCCACGTAAGGGAAAGTAGTTTTAAAAGCCACATCGTTTTGAGTTGGTCCGGCTGTAAAACCCAACACTTTTCCTAAACGGAAAGTTACCGGGCTACCTGTTCCGCTATAATCATCATACCATAAACCGATAGCGGCCAAAGCCACACCTGCAACGGCTTGCAATTCGATGGTTGTAACATCATCCTCCAAACGGCGACCATTAGGGAATCCATCCATATTAGGTATCATTTGCAAAGTGGTAGTTGTATTATACATTGGGTCTGTTAAACCTAATACAGCTGCTGAAATAATTCCGAGGGAACTAAATTTAGCATCAGTTCTGGAGGTAGGAGGCACAGCCATATTCAATCTCAACATATCACCAAGGGTTGGTAAAAAGTTATTGATAAATGGTTTTCCGGCGGCCAATGGGTTTCCATTTTTGCCAGTGGCCAGTTGGTAAGGTATCATGTTTGGAACACCAGTATAAAATATAGGTAGAATATCTACAGCCCTTGGGCTCATGCTATCAGGCAATAAAATAGTTCCAAATACGGCATCATCCAAAGCTGTACCTTTTACCGCCATGGTACCTTTTAATGACCATAATCCTTTTTTACCGTTTCTAAAATCAAAAGCTCCTAAAGATTTGGATTGAATCCGTAATTCATTTAAGGCCGGAACGGCTCCACCAAATTTTGAATCGTCCATATACAAGGCTAATTCAGGGTTGCTGAAATATTTGGCAAACTGTAAATCGTTGGCAGGTTTAGTGGCATTCCATTTGTCTTTGTCTCCAATAGGTATAATAGCTTCATTAGTCAAAGGCATTCCTAAACGAGAAACTTGAACCCAGTTACCTGAATAGGTAGCGTCAGCACCTGTTCCACTTAACGTTTTAATTTCTGGTCGGCTGGCCGCTGCCCAAACACCAATTACATAATTTGGGTCTAATATGTTGGCAGCCATGCTCGCATCTTTACCATCTTTTTGCAACATGCTAATAGGAATTTGTAACACAATAGAATGAACATTAAAACGGGCTACTCCATCTTTGGTAGGATTTGTTCCATTTCCATTTGGTCTGAAATTTCCAAGGTCAAAAGCACCGGCTAAATCCACAAAAAATGGATCATCCGATGGGCCACAAAATACTTTTTCGCCTGAACTGGCATTGGTAATTGCATTTTGAACCAAGGCCCCATAACTGGCTGCACCCAATCCTGCACCACCAGAAATAGAACGGGCGCCAATGTTTGGCGGAGGTACAACTCCGGCAGAAACAACGGTTGTAAAACTTGTGCCACCGTTAGTGCTTTTTTCTAATTTGTAAGTGGTTTGAAGGTTTTCTTTTCCTAAACGGATGTTAAAAAAAGTAGAACCATCTCCATTTTTTACGGTAAACGTAAATCGGTAAACGATTTCAGCTCCTGGTTTAGTTGCATCGTTGTCCACGTAAATTTCATAACGAATGTTTTGTCCAAAAGATGCCCAATTGGGCCCACCTTCTGGTAGCTGAAAGGGAATGTAATTAGCGATGATTGTAATCGTGTTAGGATTATCAGGGCTACGGAAGGCATACAAATCAGTATTGTCGGCCAAGGGATCGTTGGAGATTAAAGGTGCTTCGCGATGACTGGAAGCAAACCCATTACTCCAAAACAGCAAAGAAAATCCGCCGATAAGCAAAGATTTCCTTACAAGGGTTTTGAGAATTGTTTTTTTCATATAGATACTAATTTTTAAAATGTTTGAAATGAGTTACGATAAAAAAAATGGTTTGGTTTTTTAAAAATATAATTGGCCATCCAGAATGAGGGTGAGTAAAATAAAAAAAATAAATATTTCAATTTAAATTGTATGGTATCAAATCCAATATATTTGTGACTCAGGTAAAAAGTATGCCCATAATTGTTTCGTTTTTTTTTAAAATTTTACCTGGCCAAAAATACCGGGCTATGGCTTTTTGGCCTTTTATTATTGTAAAAGATAAAGATTTAATTAGCGATAAAATAATAATGAACCATGAAAAAATTCATTTAGTACAACAAAAGGAATTATTGGTATTGCCTTTTTATTTTATTTATTTTTTGGAGTATTTTTATAATAGACTAAACAAAATGAACCACGACGATGCCTATATAAATATTTCTTTTGAAAAGGAAGCCTACAAATATGATAGCGATTTAGATTATTTAAAAAACAGAAAACTGTGGGCTCTATTTAGAAATTCCTAACTCCCTCTTTAGGGATTGCGGGGCGCTTTAATCTTCCACATTTATCAAATACACATCTTCATCGTCCCGTTTCATCAGGTATTTTTCGCGGGCCAGTTTCTCCAGGTTATCCGAACTCCCAAATAAATTTTCTTTTTGAATTTTTAATAATTCGTTTTGGTTGATATAAACTTTTTTACGGGCTTCCAGTTGGTTAAGTTCTTTGGTATATTTTCGCTGAGATAAAAAGCTGTTCTGGTCAAAAAAAATCATCCATGAGGCAAATATTAAAAGGGTAAGGATGTATTTATTTTTGAGTAACTTTTTCATTTGTAATTATTTTTATTTTTAAAATATAATCAAATGGAATGTTACCATTTCATATAACAAATCTAAAATTATTATTTAGATTTTATTAAACCTCTTTCCACATTATGCCAATGGAAATGGACAGGTAATTCTGCTAGTAGTTCACCAAGTTTCACTATGGTTGATGTGACCCGAACGAATTTTCACTTTCTACAGGTATAGGAATTATTGGCAAAATTTTAAACGGGTTCCTTTGTTTCCAATCTTCCCCCATGTTTTTAACAAACCAATTATTAAAAAAATAGAATGCCAAAGATGGTATCCCTTTTCTTAAAAAAATATAATTATATACTTCAACTGGTTGGGCCCCTATAGATGCCTTGGCAATGCGGGCTGTGCGGCCAAGTTCCAATCGTTTTATTTTTTTATCAATCGCCATTTTCAGCCCATCGAATAGAATATTAAAATAGAGAGAATGAGATTCATTAAAATGATAATCCAAGCCTATAAAATGAATTTCCATAGTATTGTTTTCATACAAAATATGGCTGCTAAAAGCTACCAATTGCTCGTTTAAATAGTAGCCTTTAAAAATAAATGAATGACCATGCCTCCGTTTCATTTCAATAAAATATGCGGCATTTACAAAACCTATTCTCAATGATTGTTTAAGCGCTACGTTCAAATAAAGTTTTTCAATTTGCAGGGCATTTTCAAAAATAACTTCTATCGAAAGTTCTTTTATCGAGAGGATTTCGCCAGATTTTAAAATTTTATTGCACCGCTGTTTGTATTTTTTGCTCAGGCTTTTTTTATACTCTTCAAACGATACCCATTCTGGTCTTATTTCTATCTCCATAGTTACATCATCATGGTAAGGTTTAAATTTTTCGGTTTTAATAAACGGATACTCACAATCCTTTAGTAATATTCCACAAAACCGTTGGTTGCTTTTGTCGGAATTTAAATAGTCATTCAATATTTCAAAAATCAATTCGTCGTGTTTTGGATTTTTAAAATAAAAACTAGGAAAATGAATTCGGAACAGATTACCGCATATAAGCACATCACTAAACCTACTGTTTACACATTTTTTTAACCAACCCAAACCTGGTTTATCAATGGATGTCCCATTAAAATGATTGGTTGTAATTTTTAAATGCTGTAGATACACTGCCCCAATTAAAACATCATTTTTTTTAACCATCAAATATTTAAAGATCATGCTATCGGGCTTAGCCACTTCCAATACCCTAAGGTTGGGGCTTCTCAATGAGTGTGTTGAAGGTAACAAAATATCCCACACATGTGCTACATCCTCTATGGTATCGTATTCGGTAATCGAAAGTTTGGATTGGGCAGATATGCAAAAAGAAATCAAGTGAATGAGTTTGACAATAGAGACAAATGAAAGCTGGAAAGGTTTTTAAAAAAAAATAAAAGTTACCTGCTGGATAAGATTCTATAAAAACTCTAAAAACTATTTTTTTGTATTTGAAAAATGGAAATAATTAATACTTTTGTCCTTTTAATCTTGAGCGTGCCTATAGAAAGGAAATTACCAAGCATCAACCTTTTTTAAATAATTTTTAATTTATCATTCTTAACACTGGATGGTTGGTGTGTGGTTAATTCATTTTTGAATAAAGCTAACTCTCAATATTTTAATTTTTAACTAATAATAACACAAAATTTAACCCAAATGATACAAATAGAAACTTTTAAGAAAAAAACTCAATTAAGCTTTTACCCATCTTTAAATTATGGTCTGTTGACCTTAATATTGCTAGGTTTATCGGGGTTGGTTCAAGCACAACCGGCCTTTTACAATAATTCCAATGCCACCACTTCTAATCTGTATCCGTTAAGCGATGGAACACAAAATAAGGTTCAATGGATCTATGGCCCGTCGGTATTTAAAACAGGAGGTGCAACTGGTACTGTCGCCGCTGCTGGGGTAATATCAAAAATTTACTTCCGACTTGGGTCAACTGTCAATAGTAGTGCAAACTATTCAAATTTTACTGTTTCTCTGGCCCAAAATCAAGGTACATCAACTACGTGGAGTTCAACAACCTTTGCTACAGGATTGACCACCGTATTTTCTCAGTCTAGTTTTACGATGACCGGGGCTACAGCTAACTCATGGTATGGTATTACTTTAACTACACCTTTTACCTACGACCCTTCCAAGTCGTTGGTTTTTGAACTTAAGGTTTCGGCCGGAACAGGAAATTATGTGATACAAACGACCACAGGAGGAAACCAAAGAAATTATGGTACATACACAGGCACAACCGGAACATCCCTTGCCACAGGTTTGGTAGATTTTGGTATGGATTTTAAACCGTCAAAAAATGATTTGTCAACCTTAGGCATTACAAATGGAATGACTAACACATGTGGAGCAACAGCAGATCCAATCTACGTGCAATTTAAAAATACCGGAGTTGTAGATATAGCCTCCGGGCAGAATATTCCGGTAAGAACAGTAGTTACTGGAGCAGCTAGTGCCACCTTTAATCAGGTGTATAATAAAGCCATTAAAGTAGGTGTAACCGATACAATTTATATGGGTAGCCTAAACACAATTAATATTACCGGGGTCATAAATTTAAAATCATCAATCTCTTACATCCCGGCTGATTCAGTCCGTACAAATGATACTAATGTAACCAGCAAAACCTTTTTAGGGCCAAGTAGACCAAAACCTGACTACAGCGTAACACTTTTCTGCGATTCCGTTAGATTTACAAATACAAGTACTGACGTGTGTAGTAGAATTACAGCTTACAAATGGGATTTTGATAATGGCAAATTCTCTACCTTAAAATCGCCTACCTATTCATTTAATTCACCTGGAACTTATAATGTAAAATTGTTTATTTTTTATGGAACAGGTTCAAAAGATTCGGTAACAAAACAAGTAATTGTGAATGCAAAACCCGGGGCTAATTTTGCCTTCACCAATCAATGCCTTGGTGTGGCTATTGATTTTAATAATTTTTCATTTGGAGCATCCAGCTATAAGTGGTCTTTTGGTGATGCATCCACCAGTACAGTTACAAATCCAAGTAGAACATACACTGCTGCTGGCACCTATGCTGTAAAACTAGTGGCCACCACCGCCAATAATTGCAAAGACTCAATAACCAAGAATGTTATTGTATACGTTAAGCCTGTGGCCAGTTTTAGTGTGTCAAATGCGTGTGCCGAATTTAATGTTTCGTTTAGCAATTCATCTACTACAGGAGCCTCATACAATTGGGATTTGGGTGATGGAACCGCCTCAAACTTTTTTAACCCATCCAAAATCTATGCTACCGCTGGTACTTATGGAATTATTTTAACAGTTACTAATGCCCAGGGATGCACCGATAAAACCAGTAGATCGGTAATCATAAATAGCCTTCCAGTTGCCAATTTTACAGTGCAAAATAATTGTAAGGGTGTTCCTACCTCATTTACCAATACGTCTACTAATGCCAATACATACTCATGGACGTTTGATGATTCCAGATCGTCAAGTTCCCCTTCACCGGTAAATACATATAATGCAGCAGGTAATTATAACGTTAAACTCACCGCAACCTCTATTAATGGATGTAATAATTCTATTACCAAACCTGTAACAATTTATGTTCTTCCTAAGGCTAATTTTTCAGTTAAGGATGTTTGCCTTGGAGTTCAAACAAGCTTTACCAATCTTTCCACACTTCCGTCAGGCGGTGGAGATTATCTATGGAGATTTGGAGATGGGAATACAACTGTACAGGTTAATCCGCTGCATAAATATGCTGCTGCAGGATCTTACGGTATACGATTAATAGCCATATCAAGTTTTGGTTGTAAAGATTCTGCACTTTCACAGGTAAATGTGTTCGATAATCCGATTGCTGCTTTTACTTCTATCGATGCCTGCGATGGGTTACCAATCAGTTTTATAAACCAATCAACTGGCACAGTGAGTCAAACATGGGATTTTGGTGATGGAAACAATGATAACTCCTTTAGTCCCTCTCATCAGTATTCAGGCCCTGATGTTTACAAGGTAATTCTTAAGGTTACCAGTTCAGATAATTGTACCGGGGAAATTGTGGGTAGTGCTAATGTAAAATCAAAGCCCGACATAGTATTTGTGGCAGGCAACCACTGCCATGGTGCAGAAGCAAATTTTTCAAACTTAAGTGTAGGGGCATCATCCTATACATGGAAATTTGGAGATGGTGATTCATCCATGACTACCCAGGCCAGCCATACCTATACAAACCCAGGTAATTATAATCTCATCCTCAAAGGGGTTTCAGCCAAAGGATGTGTGGTTGAACAATCCAAATCTATCACCGTTTACCCAAAACCTATCCCGGCATTTGCCGCTAATACAGTGTGTTATGGTGCATCTACCCAGTTTATCAATTCAACAACAGGAGCAACAAGTTATTTCTGGAATTTTGGGGATGGAAGTGGAAGTAGTGCGGCCAACAATCCTACCTATCAATATTTTAATGCTGGAAATTATAAAGTAATATTTACCGCAACCTCAGCCAATAATTGTAAACAAGAATTGGCTCAAACTATTACTGTGGCAGCTTTGCCCATACCTATATTTATTGTTCAAGATGTTTGTTCAGGAGTAGAAGTTAAACCTGCCAATTCATCGGTAGGGTCAATTACTTCACAAAAATGGAATTTTGGTGATGGATATACAGATTTAACACAATCTCCTTCTCATATTTATACTTCTCCAGGGATTTATAAAATCCAATTAAAAGTTACCTCAGGAATTGGGTGCACTGATTCCACTTCAAAAACAATCCTTATTTACACAAAGCCAATAATTAAAATTAGTAGCGATATGAAAATAAGTAAAGGATATAGTGCCCAACTTACCGCGAGTGGAGGTACCGATTATTTATGGTCTCCATCAGCGTCGCTTAATAATGCAGTTATCCCTAATCCTATAGCCTCACCATCCCAAGATACCAGATATTCAGTACGTGTAATGAATGCCTTCAGTTGTTTCGATTCAGCATTTGTAAATGTTACTCTTCTAGAGGATTTTACACTAGAACCCCAAAATTTAATAACCCCTAACACGAATGGGCAAAATGATGTATGGAAAATAAAAGGAATTGAATTTTACCCTACTGCAAAAGTTATGGTTTTTGACCAGTGGGGAAGAATAATACTGAATCAGGATAATTACCAAAACCTATGGGATGGAACCTTGGATGGCAAACCATTGCCTGACGGAACTTACTATTATGTTATTAGTCTTCCAGATTCAGAGAGACAATACAAAGGGACAATTAATATTTTAAAGAATTAATTTTTTTTAAAATAGAAAAATCAAAATACAAAAATTTTAAAGTTAATAAACATGAAAAAAATAATTATCTTAATCATATTAATGTTCATAATAGGCACAACAATAACAACAGCCCAACAAGTGCCTATGTTTAATTCCTATACCTTAAATCAATTTTTAATTAATCCTTCATACGCAGGTGTGCATGGAAAAACCAATATTTTTGGAATCAATCGTATTCAGTTTGCAGGTTTCGAAGGAGCTCCGGTAACTTATATGATGACAGGTGATGTTGGGTTCAAGGACAAAAAATTTGGATTAGGAGGGGCACTTTTTTCCGACAGAAACAATCTTATAGCTCAAAATGGGTTCCAGTTTGCATATGCGTATAATATAAAATTGAGTGATAGCTGGAAAATAGCTATGGGCCTTAATGCAGGAATGGTTCAATGGACACTTAATTTTGATCAATTAAGAGTTGATGACCTTTCGGAGAGTGTTTTATCAAATGTTGGTACAAATACTACCACATTTCGTTCCGATTTTGGCTTAAGATTAACTTCAGAAAAGATAGATTTTGGGATAGCCATTCCTCAAATGGTTTCCAGCAAGGTTAAGTACAGCGATTATTTAAGAAATGCTGATGGAAAATACACCACGGTTCCTCATTATATTGCTAATTTAAGTTATTTATTGGCACTTAAAGAAGGTTTAAATGTAAAACCAATGGTAGTAGTGCGGGGAGCTAAAGGTGCAAAACCGCAAATTGATATTGTAGGGCTATTAGATTGGAAGAGCAAAGCCTATGCTTCTGTAGGATATAGAACAGGCTATGCCGTGTCCATAGGAGGGGGTGTTAAAATGGCAAAGGGTATAACCTTTGGTTATGCTTTCGACCGTCCGTTAAATGATATTAGCAAAGTTTCAGTAGGGAGTCATGAATTTGTATTGGGAATAACGATAGGCGACAGAACTGCTGAAAAACCAGAACCTGCCAATGGTTTAAGCAAAGAAGCCGAAACCAAACTTAAAATAGAAATAGAAAAACAAATTCAGGAAAAACTTTCTACCGAGCTGGAAAATAAGTTAAAAATGGAATTGGAGGCAAGAGTGAACAAGGCCGTAGAGGAAAAAATAGCAAAAACTCTGTTGGACAAACCATCCAACACAACTCCTTCTGATGGAAAAACTGCTCCATCTACTGGTACCACTCTAAGTAAGGAAGATATTGATAAAATAAAAAAGGAAATAGAGGAAAAGGTGAGGAAACAAATGGAGGAATCCTTTGCAAAACTTATCGATGAAAAAGTAAAAAAAGCGATGGAAGCTAAGCCAGCAGCAACCGAAACCACTGTTCAACCTAACAAAGAAGAATTAGAACGATTGAGAAAAGAGAGTGAAGAAAAAATAAAAAAGGAGGTAGAAGAAAAGTTGCGAAAGGAAATTAATAAAGCTGTAGAAGAGAAAATGCAGATAGAAATTCAAAAGGCAAAAGAAGAAGCCCTTAAAAATAGTAAGGATTCTAAAATGTCTTTGAAAGACAAGGCCACGTTGGATTCTTTGAAAATGAAAAACCTCGAAAATGAAAAGAAAAACCTCGAAAATGAAAAGAAAAACCAGGAAAATGAAAAACGTATAGCCGAACTTGAAAAACAACTAAAAGGGTTTACCCCAAACGATAGAATTGAAAACGAAGAGTTAAAGGAAATTGGAAGGATAGTTCGCCAATATGACCTCGATTTGAAACAGTTTAAAACAGAAAATAGAGCTATTCTGGATAAAGCAGCAGATGCCAAGCCTAAAAAATCCACAGAAACAACCGATGAACCTTCAAAATTTGTACTTGTTTTGGCAGGTTTTAAAACACTTAAAGAAGCTCAGCAATATCAGAAACTTGCTGCTCAAACATTTGAATTTCCAGGTTGTAAAATTTTAAAAAGTGAACAAACAGATAACTGGTATTTTGTTTATCAAAAATCATTTGACAAGAAAAGTAAAGCATGGGAGGCACACACTAAACTAACAGAATCAAAATCTGAAACACCTAATTATCCATGGATTTTTGTATCAGAATAATTCCGGGTTAGAAAAGATTATTTGAAATAGATACTAAAATTTTATTTTATAAATTTTTTTAAAAAAATAACATGAGTTTCTTTGATCGTTTATCAAATGGATGGGAGCTAACAATGAGCAGCTTTACAGTAATCAAAAAAAACAAACAGCTTCTTGTTTTTCCAATTATCACGGGCTTAGCGCTGGTACTGGTAATTGGTTCTTTTTTTACCGCAATTATTGGATTAAACAACTGGGATTTTAAAATATTGGATGGTGAAATTTCTGAAACCAATTTTTATATGATTTTGTTTGGCTATTACGTTGTCAATTATTTTATAATAGTTTTTTTTAACATGGCCTTAGTGCATTGTGCCCGCTTATATTTCCAGGGAGAAGAACCGTCAGTGGCAGAAGGAATTAAATTTAGCATGACCCGAATTGGTGCAATTTTTTCATGGGCAATATTTGCAGCCACCATAGGAACGATTTTAAAAGCCATACAAGAAAACGTAGGTTTTGTTGGAAAAATAATTACCGGAATTATTGGTATTGCATGGGGAATTTCCACCTTTTTTGTTATGCCAATTATTGCTTATGAAAACGTTGGGCCGATGGAAGCAGTGAAAAGATCAGCCCTTCTGATGAAAAACAAATGGGGTGAAAGCCTTGGAGCTACCTTTAGTTTTGGAGTGGTTCAGTTTGTAGCCATTCTAATTCTTGCCATTCCTGTAGTCATCATTGGATTATTTATTCATCCAATTATAGCTGTGATAATTGGGCTTCTGGGGTTTTTCATTATTCTTACTGTTAGTAGTGCAGCCAGCACAATATTTATTGCAGCAGTTTATGAAACAGTGAATGACCGACCTGTGAAAGAATTTGAATCAGAAGCATTGGATAGTTTGTTCATAGGTAAGTAAGTGTTGTAAGTATCAATAACATTATTGGAATAAGTAATTGAACCTGGTTTATTATAAACCAGGTTGAATTACTTACTTGTCAAAGCTACTTTACTTTTAGAAATCTTTTAGAATTATGAAATTAAAATTCTAAAAAAAACCCTGTAAACTTTAAAATTTACAGGGCTTTGTAGACGCAAACGATCAAAGGTCGAAATATTTTGAGCAGGATTTAAATTATATGGTATCCTTACTTGAATGACTTTTTTCAATGCCTCCTGAATAGAAGATATTTGAATGTCAGTATAGTTTAATATAACCCAATAAGAATATTAATGGCTTATGTTTTTGAAATACAACCCAAATTATTAATTATTTGAGTTATATTTGTGGTATATAACCCAAAATAACATGAATACAGATATTGGTTTTTTACCTCCAAAGGGAAACATGGAGACAAAAGCTGTGCTTAAAATGGCAGCGGAAGCACATCGTCATTTAGCCGAATTAAAGGGTATAGCCAATACCATACCAAATCAAAATATTCTTATTGATACTCTTTCCTTACAGGAAGCTAAAGAAAGTTCTGCAATCGAAAATATTATATCAACCTTCGATGATATATATCAATCCAATGCACTTACAAATAATTATATTTCATCGGCAGCAAAAGAAGTACATGCTTATTCAAAAGCCCTCAAAGTAGGTTTTGAATTGATTAAAAGAAATGGCTTACTTACCATAAGTCATATTTTGGAGATTCAAAGCAATATTGAAAATAATGACGCAGGTTTTAGAAAATTACCTGGCACTATTTTACTTAATGAAGCTACTGGA
>JBJXDS010000318.1:0-6430 GCA_046154525.1 Bacteroidia bacterium | reverse complement strand
TTCAAGGTTTGAATTGAAATCAGAAAATAGCAGGTGTTATCCAGACATTTTAAATCAAGATAAAGTTATAAAAGAAATGGTATTCTTAATTTCACTATTTTATCTTGATAATCAGGCATCAAGAGTGTATGGGGGTGTTACGCCAATCTCAGTTTTTAAAATATTATTTATTTAAAAACATCATTGTTGGCACGGCAATTACTATAATAATAAGATAGAGAGATAAGACAACTATGGTAAAAATACCCATGAATTTAAACAAGGATTTTAAATTAGAAAATCCCGAGGTGATGATTGCCTGATCGTGCGAAAGTACACCTTTTTTCATTTTTACCGAGAACTGGTATAAGTAATTAACTGGAAAATAATACGCTGCAGCCATGATAATATATACAAGCCCAAATATGCTCATTGGAAACTTACTATCCGACATCTGACTTAAATTAAAGAAGCCAAGCATCATTGTAATAGATACAAGAATCATTATTCCCATACCAACAAAACCAATAATTGCTAAAAATTTCCCCCATTTAGCTGTTTCCAATAAAAAATCATTAATCTGGGGATTACGAGCAAAGGATGCTTCGTCTAGTATTTCGTTTTCTGAATTTTCCATGTTTGTTTTTATTCTTACCCATCAAATGTATTTTATTAATTTGGTTCATCCAAATTACCAAATGACTTTTGATATTGGATTTTTTTAGACCCTCTAATTCCAATGTTTATCTCTTCTTATTTTGATTTGTCGTATTTTGGGGAAGCTTACAAGTTATGCCAAACTTATTTATTTCATAATCAATCCTTATAAGTCCTCGGAACGTTTGGATCAGTAATAATTATATAATCTCCCAAATGCTTGTGTTTAGTCCAGTCAATAATAGGAAACGCATCATCAGTTCCAGTTGATATTATTAAGGGTTTTAATTTAGGACTGAATTTTTTAAGTTGGGTTACAATGGCAAAACCCTCATCACTATGAAATCGTCCATTTACCTGCATCACTTTTTTACTTTTGTTGTGTTTCAAATATTCGGCAATGGAATAAGCCATAGTAGCATCCCAAAGCGATTGAGCCATTATTAAATTAAAATTACCCATAGCCATGGCTGGCATCACTTTTTTTGCTCCGGTATCGGTGGTTGTTGGCGTGGCTCCATGCCCGGTAAGTGCCACCAGTTTTTCATAATATTTTCCCGAGGCTGTGTCATAAGGCAAAGGGGCAAAATATTTTTTTGATTCTTTGGGCAAAGCCATCAGGGCTTTTTGGCCTTTCCTCCCCACCAAATTGGTATATCTACTGGAGGCATTGGCACACACCACATCCAAATTATTGGTTTTTGCAAATTCCAACATGGGCCGGTAATCCCTGTAATTGCTCCAAACCCGGGCATCTTTTTTAAAATTTTTCTCACGGATACCTCCGGTTAAATATTCGTTCATCACGGTTTGCAAGTCCCTATCGAACATTTCCATGGACAAGGCTATATTGGGATATTTTTGAAACAAAAGTTCCAGCATTTTAATTTCCAAATAATGGGTTACCGAATCGTTGTGTTCTTCACCAAAAAACAAAACATCGTAGCTTTTCATGTCTTCCACAATATCGTTTAGCGTTACTTCCTTGCCCAGTTTTACAGAATAAATTTTGTAGTGAGATTCGGTGATTTGGGCTTGGGAGATAAAACCAAAGATTAAAAGAAAAGAGAGGAGTAGGGGTTTAAATTGGTGAATAATCATAAGGTCAAAAGTAAGGTAATTTTATTTTTGTAATTACTTCGTCAGTAACGGACTAAATTGATCAGTTGGCGACTGGCCAATTTCAAGTTAATTTTTCTCCGTTCAATAAATTGAACGGCAATGGATGGGTAGGCTGCGAACCATCCATTGCCGGATTGAAATGAATTTCCTTTCAAAAAAATTGTTTATACATGCAACAAATAGGTTACAATCCTTCCAAATTTCCCATAACAAATAACCGCCCCGCAATTATTATCTTTGCGGCCTTTAAGCAGAGGTGGTTAAGATAGGCAACATACAATTGGGAGAATTTCCCTTATTGCTGGCTCCTATGGAGGATGTCAGTGATCCGCCGTTTCGTGCCGTTTGCAAAGCCAATGGAGCCGACCTTATGTATACTGAGTTCATTTCTTCGGAAGGGTTAATAAGAGATGCCGCCAAAAGCCGTAAAAAACTTGATATTTTTGAATACGAACGCCCCATAGGCATTCAGCTTTTTGGAAGCGATATAGAAAGCATGAGTGAAGCGGCGAGAATAGCTACGGAGGTAAACCCGGATTTAATAGATATAAACTACGGTTGCCCGGTAAAAGCTGTGGCTTGCAAAGGAGCCGGAGCTGCATTGTTGCAGGATGTTCCCAAAATGGTGTCCATGACCAAAGCGGTAATTGACAGTACCCATTTACCTGTGACAGTAAAAACCCGTCTCGGCTGGGATGAAACCACAAAAAATATAGAAGACGTAGCCGAAAGGCTTCAGGATATTGGGATAAGTGCGTTGAGTATTCATGGAAGAACCCGGGTGCAATTATATAAAGGCGATGCCGACTGGACCTTGATAGGAAAAGTTAAAAATAATCCACGAATCAAAATACCGATTTTTGGAAACGGCGATATGGACAGCCCCGAAAAAGCATTGGAATTAAAAAACCGCTATGGAGTGGACGGTGTTATGATTGGCCGAGCTTCCATTGGCAACCCATGGATTTTTAGAGAAGTAAAACATTTTATAAAATACGGAACCCATATGGAAGGCCCAACCGTTACCGAAAGAGTATCGGCTTGCAAGCAACATTTGTTGGAAGCAGTAAAATGGAAAAATCCGGTGGTTGGAATATTGGAAATGCGAAGACATTACTCAAATTATTTCAAAGGTTTCCCTTACTTTAAAGAAACCCGGATGAAATTAGTGATGTCGGAAGATTTGCAGGAAATACTTCATATTTTGGAGAATATAGAGGAAGGGATTTTTGAGATGGAGACTGTGTGATTCAATTAGGAATTATAAATTACGAATTACGGAGGGGTATTTGTCGAAGAGATTCCCCCTTGAGAGGGGTTAGGGGTGTGTTTTTATAATAAAAATGTTCAATAATCAATGCTCAATTTTCAATGTTCAAGGAAACAAACAACGGTAAAACAATTTAAAATTAACTCTTGAGAGAAATACACCAATACATGCGCCTCAGCGGACTTGAACCGCTGATAGTTACCCCGGAAACCAATTTTATGAATATTGGGGAACGTACCAATATAACAGGTTCCAAGCAATTTGCACGGCTTATTTTAAATGAAAAATACGATGAGGCTGTCTCAGTAGCCCGCCAGCAAGTGGAAAACGGAGCCCAGGTTATTGACGTGAACATGGACGAAGGCATGTTGGATGGGGTGGCCGCCATGACCAAATTCCTAAACCTGATAGCTGCCGAACCCGATATCTGTAAGGTTCCTATCATGGTGGATAGTTCCAAATGGGAAATTATAGAAGCCGGATTGCAATGTATGCAGGGGAAAGGAATAGTAAATTCTATCAGTTTAAAAAATGGCGAAGATGAGTTTATAAAACATGCAAAATTGGTAAAACGTTATGGTGCTGCCACGGTGGTTATGGCTTTTGATGAAAAAGGCCAAGCCGATAGCTATGAACGCAGAATTGAAATTTGCCAACGCAGTTATGATATTTTAACCAAAAAAGTAAAATTCCCTGCTTCTGATATTATTTTTGACCCCAATATTTTAACCGTAGCCACGGGTATGGACGAGCATAATAATTATGCTGTGGATTATATCAAAGCAACTAAATGGATAAAAGAAAATCTTCCTCATGCTAAGGTTAGCGGTGGAGTAAGTAATATTTCATTTTCATTTAGGGGAAATGATCCGGTTCGGGAAGCTATGCACTCTGCATTTTTATACCACGCCATACAAGCCGGTATGGATATGGGAATTGTAAATGCCGGGATGATAGAGGTGTACGATGAAATTCCTAAAGAATTGCTTGAGAGGGTAGAGGACGTTTTGTTGAACAGACGGGATGATGCAACGGAAAGACTTATAGAATTTGCCGAAACTGTAAAAGCCAAAGGCAAGAAAGAGGAGGAGGTTTTAGAATGGCGAAATACAAGTGTGGAAGAACGGCTGAAACATGCTTTGGTAAAAGGGATTACTGATTTTATTGACGAAGATACCGAAGAGGCCCGTTTAAAACTTGGTAAACCGCTTTTGGTGATCGAAGGTCCTTTAATGGCCGGAATGAATGTGGTAGGAGATTTATTTGGAAGTGGAAAAATGTTTTTGCCGCAGGTGGTAAAAAGTGCCCGGGTTATGAAAAAATCGGTTGCCTATTTGGAGCCGTATTTATTAGAAGAAAAAGAACGATTAATAGCTTTGGGTGGCGAACGAAAAGAAGACCGGGGAGCTGGAAGGGTTTTGATGGCTACGGTAAAAGGGGATGTGCACGATATTGGAAAAAATATAGTAGGTGTTGTGTTGGCTTGCAATAATTATGAAATAGTGGATTTGGGAGTGATGGTGAGTTGTGAAACTATTTTGCAAAAAGCACGGGAGATAAATGCAGACATAATTGGTTTAAGTGGATTGATAACTCCAAGTTTGGATGAGATGGTGCATGTGGCCAAAGAAATGAAACGCCAGGGCTTTACAACTCCTTTGTTAATTGGAGGGGCTACGACTTCCCGTATTCATGCGGCGGTTAAAATTTCGCCGGAATACGACGGTCCCATGGTTCATGTGTTGGATGCCAGTCGCAGCGTTCCGGTTGCCGGAAATTTGTTAAGTCCGGAAACACGTGAAGAATATTCTCAAAAAATAAAATCAGAGTATAAAGTTTTGGCTGAAAACCATGCTGCACGGCAGTTGGATAAAAATATTTTAACCCTTGAACAAGCTAGGGATAATAAATTAAAATTGGATGAGACCAAAATTGATGAACCAAAGTTTTTAGGAATAAAAGTTTTAAAAGATTTTGATCTTTCGGTAATCCGTGAAGTTTTAGACTGGACCCCGTTTTTTCAAACTTGGGAACTAGCAGGTAAATACCCTAAAATATTAACTGATAAAATTGTAGGAGGGGAAGCCACCAAACTTTTTAACGATGCCAATAAACTGATGGATAAAATGGTGGCTGAGAAAAAGTTTACAGCCAATGCAGTTTTTGGGATTTTCCCTGCTCATAGTAGTGGGGATGACATTGTTGTTTACAAAGATGAAAGCCGAACAGAAGAACTGACCACCTTTAATTTTTTACGGCAGCAACGACAAATGGGTCCTGGAATACCGAATATTTGTTTATCTGATTTTGTGGTAGACAAAAATGATTATATCGGTTTATTTGCTGTAACCGCAGGAATTGGAATTGATGAACTGGCCAAAGAATACGAAAAGGATCATGACGATTACAACAGTATTATGGTGAAAGCCATTGGCGACCGTTTTGCTGAAGGTTTTGCCGAATATCTTCATAAACTGGTAAGAACCGAATACTGGGGCTATGCCAAAGAAGAAAACTTAACGAATGAAGATTTAATAAAAGAATCCTATCGAGGAATCCGCCCGGCACCGGGTTATCCGGCTTGTCCTGAACATTCGGAAAAAGTTAAGTTATTCAATTTGTTAAATGCTTCTGAAAATGCAGGAATAAGTTTAACCGATAGTTTTGCAATGTTTCCGGCTGCCGCTGTTTCAGGATTTTATTTTGCCCATCCTCAAAGCAAGTATTTTGCTGTAGGCCGCATTGGTAAAGATCAAGTGGCTGATTATGCTGAACGAAAAGCTTTGAGTATGGAGCAAACGGAACGCTTGTTAGGACCATTATTATTTTAAAAATATAAAATTTTATTCAGGTAGTGGAGTATTTAATATAGGTTTACCCAAAAAATTATAACTCATGCCTAAGGTAAAACTTGGGCTATAGGATGTACTTGTAGGATATTTTGATAAATCAATAATTGAATATATTTCTCCTTCAATTTTATTTCCATCTAATAATTCAGGGGCTATTTTTTCATAAGGGCTAATATTTATTATACCAATGATAGATACCCCTGAAATATGAAATCCATATCCTAAGCCACCTGCCAGCTTTTGATTAAATAAACCAATAGCATTTTGAGAATTATTTGTAAAATCTCCTAAGGGAACATTAAAAATAAAACTATGTTTTTCATTAAACTTATAACCAACAATTGCCGAAATCAAAAAGCTCACCCCTTTTTTTGATCCAATGCTTCCTAAGGTGCTGTCGGGTTTTATGTAATAGTTAGGCGGGTTATTAAAGAAATAATTAAAACCAAGGCTGAGACCCCAGTATGTTCCATGTTCGTATAGTTTAATTCGTTTTTCAAGGATTTTGGAATTGTCTTTAAGCCTTTTTTCACTTTCCCTCACTTTCTTG
>JBJXDS010000317.1:0-4918 GCA_046154525.1 Bacteroidia bacterium | reverse complement strand
TATCAATACTTTCAATAGCAAAATCATGAAGGCTTTCGTTTTTTATATATATAATTCCATATTCATTCACTTCCTGCAAGGTTATTTTTGTAATAACAGATTTGTCCTTCTCAATTATTCTGCCCACCCCTAAAGCTATTAAATCCTCTTTTTTTGAAAGATCGGGAAGACTGTTTTTAACCATGGCCGAAAAAAACAGGATCCATATCAGAGAAAGATTTATCACATTTTTCATAACTTTGGTATTTTAATTATTACACTTTAATTAAATTGATTTTGGTTTTTTATAAATATTAAATCCAAAACTAAAACCGGCAATAGTACCTTCCTTACGGGGCATTACATATATATTTACCGGAATATTTAAGTATCCAGATTTAAAAGTACGTCCAAATCCGATAAATAGGCTGGTTGAAAGGGAAGAATAGCCACGACTATCTAACCGGGTAATGCCAGGATTCGGATTTGTGCCGGTTTCCCATTCGTTCTGAAGATGCCATTTTTTATCGCCCAAGCCATCGTTTACATTTTCTTTGTCATTCTCAAAGTATCCGTCGGCTTTTGTTATTATTCTAAAACTTGGACCGAATGCAAATTCCCAGCCAGCTTTACCCATCCTGAAACCATTCAAAAATGTGGCTGAAGGAATAAATTTACCAGATTCCAATCCACCAATCATAGGGAAGAACTCAACCAGTGCCTGAAAATCTCCTGCACTAATGTATTGTTTTTCAAATTGCCATCCTATTTGAAAATTGGCTGGATACATATTAAAACCACCTTCACTTTGAGGTGCCTTAAGCACTTTGGCTGCATCGCCAAAAGCCATAGATGAACCCATTCTTGGGCCGTTTAACTTAATTTGAGTTTGAGGGCTAACGATAGGGGCCTCATAATTTACCAAAAGATTTACGATGTTTTGGTCGGGTGTAATGCCTACTAACTTTTGAACCGAAACTGCTATCATCCTTTGGAGTTCGGGTTGTAAATTTTGAAACTCAATGGCACTTTGTTTTTCTACAGCCTCGGTTTTTACATCAATTACTTTTAAGGAGATTATAATTTTTTCGGCAAACCGCTCCACACTTCCTGTAATCATTTTATCCATTCCCAAAGTTTTTCCTGCAGCAACCACACAAGATTTTCCGTAACAAGTGGCAATGTCAATTTCATTTTTTTTAACCATTTCGGCCATGTCATATTTATCCAAAATGCTGTAAACATTAGTTTTTTCAAGTTCCAGCCTCACCATATAGCTTACGGCTTCCGAATTGTTAATTACCCCTTTGCTGTCGATACCTAAAACTGCAGCCATAGGTTTTTGTGCCTTAGCACTAAAGGATGCTCCAAGCAATACTATTGCGAGCATTAAAATTTCGATTTTGTTTTTTAAAGTTTTCATGTTTGTTATAATTTGTTGAGGCAAAGGTGCAGCCGATAAACATACAATTAAAATTGGGTACAGGTCTTAAAATATTGAATCTTGCATTATTTGCAACTATCACAAACGTGATTTAGAAAAAATTGCATTTTTTAATTATTTATAGCCCGACTTATGAAATAGCTTGTGGACTCTGCAAATAATAAACGGAGAAATGGTGAATAAAATAAATTTTTTATTAAAAAGAATAGTCTTTCTCTTACTTATGCAAATTGGGTTGGGAAATTACATTTTAATAATCCGTCCATCTTCCATTTCAATTATTCGATTGGTGCGGGATGCAAATTCAGTATCGTGGGTAACAATTAAAAGAGATTGGTTGTAAACCTGTGATAGTTCCTGAAAAATATGGAACACAATTTCACTGTTTTTTTTATCAAGGTTTCCGGTAGGTTCATCACCCATTATAATTAATGGGTCATTAATTAAGGCCCTGGCTATGGCTACTCGTTGTTTTTGTCCTCCCGATAATTGATTAGGCTTTTTTAAAGCTTCGTTTTCAATACCTAAAATTCTTAATTTTTCAAAAGCCCGGTGTTCTATTTCTTGTTCCAAATATTTACCCAATTTTAATCCGGGTAGCATCACATTTCGTAATACCGAAAATTCGTTTAATAAATAATGAAACTGGAAAACAAAGCCAATTTTTTCGTTCCTTACCCTTGCCAATTCTCCTTCATCTTTGTTTCGCATGGCTATTCCATCGATAAAAAGCTCCCCTTCATAATCGGTATCCATGGTGCTTAAAATATAAAGAAGGGTAGATTTACCGCACCCTGATTTACCAATTACAGAAACAAACTCCCCCGTTTTTATTGAAAATGTTATTTCTTTTAAAATTGGTATAGTTACCGGATCGTGAAACGATTTTGAAATATTTATGGCTTCTAAAATTTTACCGCTCATATTATTTACCTCTAATAATAATTACCGGATCAATTTTACTGGCTTTGCGCGATGGAAAATACCCGGCAAAATAGGTGGTGACTAAAGAGAAGACACTACCAATTAAATAAAATTTAGGATTGTAATTGATGGGAAACGTTTTGATAGTAGGCAATGCCGCCGTATTAAAAGGTATTTGGTCAATAACATTGGATAAACAAAAACCAAAAAGCAAACCTAAAGTACCACCAAAAAAACCAATACTTAAAGCGATGGTTATAAAAATCTTGTTTACATCCTTGCCTGAAAATCCGGTAGCTTTAAGTATAGCGATGGAATCCATTTTTTCATAAATCATCATGTTCAAAATATTATAAATTCCGAATCCTGCTACTATTAATAAGGTAATTCCTACGGCATACGAAATTAAAGTTCTAACTGAACTGCCAGTTTCAAATTGTGAATTGGCCGTTTTTATATCTATGGATTCCACATCGAACAATTGGCCATATTCCTTTGATAATTGAGGAGCGATTACTATATCCTTTAATTTAATTTGAATATCGGTTACATAACTGTTCGATTCGCCCAATAATTTTTGGGTGGTGGCAAGGGATGCATAACTCTGTACCTTATCAATATCCTGTAACCCTGATTGAAAATATCCAACGACTTTAAGTTGCATTCGTTCACCTTTGGTAGTTGTAACCTGGATAACATCTCCAATATTAGCCAGCATTTTTTCAGCCGCCCCTTTGCCAAGAACTATGCTGTTGGGGGTATTTTTCAGGTCAATGTAATTACCGGTGGTGACATAATTTTTAAACAAAAACAATCTATTTTCTTCTTCCACATCTATGCCATTTATTATTCCGGTAATATCAATGGCTCCCACATTGTAAAAAACTTGAGCGGTAATCTTAGGGGCAATGCCCAACACCCGATTATCTTTTTTCAAGGCTTTCATAATGGCCGCATTATTATAAATTTCTAAGCGTTCATTTTTGGGTTTTACCGAACTAACAAAGTTGTGGTGATTTTTGTATCGAGTTGAATTGTCAATAGGTTGTTGCTTTGAGGGCTGAATTTCATTGTAAAGCCTGATATGTGGTGTGCGGTTTATTATCAAGCTGTCGAGCATATCATTTAGCCCCGACATAAAACTGAGCAGCGTAATAAACATGGTGATACTAAAGGTAACGCCAATGGCAGCCACCAGGGTTTGTTTCCAGCGGGCAAGTAGTAATGATTTTGAAATATTGAGAATTAGTTTATACTTCATTTTTTTAACACGGAGGCACAGAGAACACGGTGATTCACTGAGAAAAAACAATTATTTTTTTGTAAAAACAGTTTCTCTATACGCATTTCTTTTATACTCATTTGCTTGCTATTTATTTACTTTTGCAAATAAAATTCTCTGTGTTCTCTGTGCCTCCGTGGTAATTTTTTTTATCATTCCGTTGGTTTTACCAATTCCTCTTCAGCACTAATCCCTGAAATTATTTCAATTTTTTGATAATCTTTCAAACCGGTTTTTACCTCCACTTTATCGCCATTTGCTTTCACCACAAACGAATCATTTAATAAAAAATTTCTGGGAATGAGTATCGCTTTTTCTTTGGATTGAATAACAATATTAGCTTCAAAACTTATATTAGGATATAGGATTTCAGGTTGAGTTATAAATTCGGCTTCAACCAAAAATGTTTTGCTCCGTTCATTCATCATCGGGTTTATTTTGGTAACCACCGCTTCAAAAACTTTTCCCTTATAACTTTCCAAAGTAACCAACACCGTAAGCCCTTTTTTAATTTTTAAAATATCATATTCATCCACCTGCATTTCCAAAATAAATTGTTTTGAATCTCCAATCACAGCAATGGGAGTTTGCACCCCAACGATTTCGCCTTTTGATTTGAACAGGCTATATACAATCCCGTTAATTTCACTTTTCAGGGTAAAATCACTTTGCAGTTTATCAGCAATCAACAGGTTTTTTTTGGATTGGGACGATGAAAAATTAAGTTGACGTTTGAGGTCATTATATCTAACAATAGAAGAATAATAAGAAGTTTTAGAATTTTGATAAGCCAGTTCGCGTTGTTCCAATTCCACCTTTGTTCCAATATTTTGTTGCCACAAATTCTTTTGCCTGAAATACAAAGCAGAATCCACTTTCATTTTACTTTTGGCTAAATCAATCAAAGATTTAGCTTCATTCAATTTTCCCTCGTTGGCGTTAATATCCGAAAATGCTGCGGCCAGTTCAGCGTTGTCCTTATTAAGTTTTTGGGCATCGTTTGAAATAGATAAAATAGGTGTTCCTTTTTTTACAGAATCCCCTTCCTCCACAAATACTTCCTCTACAATTCCATTGGCCATGGCAAACGCCTGATATTGATTTTTGCTTTTTATAACCCCCGAAGCATAAATGGATTCAGATATGGGTTCAACCGTTGGTTTTATTTTTTCAACCTTGCTTTTGCAGGCAAAAAGAAAAAGGACAAAAATGAAAGGATACCTTTTTAACATGATGGGTGCAAAGGTATTAAAAAGTGAAGCGTTATCAGCCTTTAAAACTTAAAATTG
>JBJXDS010000316.1:0-5315 GCA_046154525.1 Bacteroidia bacterium | reverse complement strand
CGATCTTTTTTGGATAACCCTTTTTATATTAGGAATACCTTCTGTTGGTTTTACACAAACCGATACTACCGATTTAATGAGTTTACTTGGCACCGAAGAGGAAACTAATTATACCACTGCCACTTTTAAAACAACCCGGCTTATGAATGGTCATAGTGTCGAAAATCAGGCTGCTGGCGTGTTGGATTTTAGAATAAATCATCGTTTTGGAAACATCAATGGAGGGACCTATGAATGGTTTGGGCTTGACCAAGCCAATGTAAAAATAGGTTTGGATTATGGCATTTTGCCATGGCTAATGGTTGGCTTAGGCCATACCAATGTTGATAAAACCTATGATGGTTTTATCAAGGCAAAAATTTTAAGGCAAAGTTCAGGTAAAAAAAAGATGCCCATTTCGCTTAGTTTCCTCACCTCATCAGCCGCCACTACTTTAAAATGGCAATACCCCGATCGAAAAAATTATATAAGCTCCCGATTTTCTTATACCCATCAATTGCTAATAGCCCGAAAATTTAATAATGCTACTTCCATCCAACTAATGCCCACCTTGGTTCATCGCAATTTAATTGACTCATCGAAATATAAAAACGATGTGATTGCCTTAGGAATTGGTGGTCGTCAGAAACTGACACAGCGGGTATCGGTAAATGTGGAATACTATTACGTATTGCCCAACCAAATAAACGAGAAGTACAAAAACAGCTTATCCATAGGTTTTGATCTGGAAACCGGTGGGCATGTATTTCAACTTCATTTTACAAATTCTCGTGGAATGACCGAGCCACAGGCCATTACTCAAACCCTTGGCTCATGGTTAAAAGGTGATGTAAGATTTGGATTTAATATTTCGCGGGTTTTTACTCTAAAGGAGAGAAGTTAAAAACCAAGTATGATAAATAAAAAAAGACCCGGGAAGGGTCTTTTTTTATTTTAATATTTTTAAAAGAATTAATGCCAACGCTTTGGTTTTGTAATTCTATGAATATAACCCAACTGAATTTGAACTGTTTTATTTTTCATTTCGGGATACTTAAGCAAATCGGGATACGCTTTTTTACTGTTAACATTGGCCATTCCCATCAGGTATCTTCCATCTACCGTTAACTTTCCAACTTTACTTAGGTTAAAAGAAATACCCGCACCAAAAGCCAGTCCAAAGTCTATTTTGTTAAATTTTTTACTTGCTCCGCTAACCTTTGGCAATACTGTGGTTGATGGATTTCCGTCCACATCTACCAAATATTGCTTAACACTTGTAGCCGAATTGTTAGCTAAGGCATACCCAAAATATCCACCGCCTATTAAATGAATAGAAACAATATTTTCAGAATACCGGTAAGGAATTAATTTTTCAGATTTTATTGGAAATTCAATATTGGCAAAAACCGGAATTTGCAAATAGCTAAAATCATATACCACTTCGGTAGTGGTAGTTAGTGTTCCACCCAATCCATCGGGCATGGTTTCTACTTTTTTTGAGAGTGAACCCATTTGTGAATACAGCAAGTCCATTTGAACACCAAACGTATTTATAAAATTGTATTTTAATGTAGCACCTCCATTGATTGCTATTTTTTTGTTAAAAGAGGTGGCAGTAAAACTTGATGATACATTGGCAAAATTTAATCCCACCTTAGCTCCCAAATGTAACTGAGCTTTTGATAAAAGCGAAGCAGCCAAAAGTAATGTTACTATTATTATTTTGTTTTTCATTTTTAATAAAGTTTACAAACCTAATCAGAATTTTAAATAAAGCAAAATAATAACGCTTATTTTATTGTTTTGGTATAGGTATCTTTGCCCGCCAGGTATATATGCAATTAAAAACAGAACATCTTGTAAAGCAATATAAAGACCGAAAGGTGGTAAACGATGTATCGATAGTGGTAAATCAGGGTGAAATAGTGGGGTTGCTTGGGCCTAATGGTGCTGGCAAAACTACTACCTTTTATATGACCGTAGGTTTAATAAAAGCAGACCAGGGTCGGATTTTTTTAGATGATATTGAACTTACCAAAATGCCCATGTACAAACGGGCTCAATATGGCATTGGGTATTTACCTCAGGAAGCGTCGGTTTTTAGAAACCTTAGTGTGGAGGATAATGTGAAAGCCATATTAGAAATGACCAACTTACCTAAAGCCGAACAAAAGGAACGTTTGGAAACCTTGATGGAAGAATTTCATTTAACCCATGTAAGAAAAAATTTAGGTGCTGTATTATCAGGAGGCGAAAGAAGACGAACTGAAATAGCCCGTGCTTTGGCAGTTAATCCTAAATTTATATTATTAGATGAACCCTTTGCTGGGGTAGACCCCATTGCCGTGGAAGATATTCAGGCCATTGTAAAAAAATTAATAGATAAAAATATTGGGGTTCTTATTACCGACCATAATGTGCATGAAACTTTGACCATAACAGACCGGGCCTATTTATTATTTGAAGGCAAAATATTGATGGCAGGTACAGCAGAAGAATTAGCTGCTGATCCAATTGTTAGGAAAGTGTATTTAGGGCAAAATTTTGTGTTGAGGTCTTAAACCTATTTAATCATCAAATTTCCTATGGCCTGAAACCCACTTTCTGATTTAAGAAGGAAATAATACAGGCCACCATTTAGATTATCCTTTTTAAGTGTAATACTTTGTGGATGATATTCGCTTTGGGTTTTCACCACTTGCCCTGTGCTATTAAAAAGCTGTAGGGTGTATTTTTCTTTTAAAGAATTATCAAAAGAAAAAACTGTTTCAGTGGTCATTGGGTTTGGGGAATATTTTAAATTGGTATTTCTTTTTATCCGTTTTATGCTAGTTCCCATATCGGCTTCATAAAAATATAAATCATCAATTATCCAACCACTTTTTTCTGAACCTACAGAATCACTTATAAAATTAAATCGTAGGTAAAGCGGACGAGGAAGTGAACCTGATAAGGGAATTAACCATACCCATTGTATTCTTATATCGGCATAAAAAACGCTTGATGTCCCTG
Source organism: Bacteroidia bacterium (assembly GCA_046154525.1). GTDB lineage: Bacteria > Bacteroidota > Bacteroidia > NS11-12g > UBA9320 > JABWCE01. The sequence continues at coordinate 2,321 of JBJXDS010000316.1, read as the reverse complement.
AAAATCCTTTGTGGTTATCTGTTAGGGAATCATTTTGAGAATACATCCCTTCCATAGCAAAATACTTGGGTTTATGCACTTTCTCTTCATCTATCACATTGTTCCAGGTATGTCCGCTGTCATATGACACTTCAATATATCCGCCATCCTTATGCAAATCTGTTTCGAATTTATGTTTAAACCCAATAATAAGGTTTGGATAAAACCTGGGTAAGATGACATCAAAATAGGTGTGAATTGAATTTGGATAGGGTTTTACAGTATCTGTAATTAAAGCAAAATGACCAGAATAAGGAACTCCAAAAAAGGGTTTTTGTGGTTTTCCAATTTGCCAAAGGGTGTTTACTGTATCAGTATAGTAGACCATCTTACATGATGATTCAAATTGGCAACTGTCTAAAGTGTAAATACCTTTGAAAGGATTAATCTGTCCGTAAGAAGAGCAACTGAGCAGAACGACAATACTGACTATTTTCAATCGTTTCATGGGTTAACTATTAGATGCCTGAACAAATATATACATTATCTGCTGCAAGTCCTTCTTATCTTTCAAACTCCAAGCGCATTCCGGCTATTTCATTTCTCACACCTTCCTGGTCAAAAACCTTAATTCCATTAACAAACGTGCTATGAATACTGGATGAAAATGTTTTTCCTTCAAACGGACTCCATCCACATTTATATAAAATATTATCTTTGGTTACTGTATAATTTTGCTTGGGATTTACCAAAACCATATCAGCAAAATAGCCTTCCCTTAAATACCCCCGATTTAAAATTTTGAAACAATCAGCCGGGGCATGGCTCATTTTTTCTACCATTCGTTCTTTAGATATTAGTCCATTTTTGCTATGTTCTATCATTTGCGCCAGGCTATGCTGAACCAATGGCAAACCGGATGGTGATTTTATATACACATTGTTTTTTTCTTCCAAAGTATGTGGGGCATGATCGGTAGCAATTATATCCAGATGGTTATCGTTTAATGCCTGCCACAAGGCTGTTCTGTCCTCAGTATATTTAATGGCCGGGTTGCATTTTATTTTATTCCCCAGGGTTTCATAATCCTTGCTTTCAAATGAGAGATGATGTACACAAACCTCAGCAGTAATCCGTTTTTCTTTTAAAGGAATGGTATTTGAAAAAAGTGAAATTTCATCTCGTGTAGTAATATGTAAAATATGTAATCGGGTATTGTGTTTTTTAGCAAGGTTGGCTGCAAACGATGACGAAATAAAACAGGCTTCCCTACTTCTTACTTCTGGATGGTAGCGGGCTGCCATATCTTCTCCGTATTTGGCTAAATACAATTCAGTATTGTGTATTACAGTAGCTTCATCTTCGCAATGGGTGGCTATTAGCATCGGGCATTGCTTAAAAATATTTTCCAAAACCTGTGCATTATCTACCAACATATTACCTGTGCTGGAGCCCATAAAAATTTTAACCCCACACACTTTTTTAGGATTTGTTTTTAATACTTGCTCCAAATTATTGTTGGTGGCCCCCATAAAAAACGAATAATTAGCGGGGGAACAACTTCTGGCTATTTCATATTTCTGTTCTAATAATTCCTGACTTACAGCATTGGGAATGGTATTGGGCATTTCCATAAAGGTAGTGGTTCCTCCGGCTACCGCTGCTGCCGATTCGGAGGCAATAGTTGCTTTGTGGGTTAATCCCGGTTCTCTAAAATGCACCTGATCATCAATTACCCCCGGTATTAACCAAAGTCCCTCGGCCTCTACTATTTCATAATTATTATCGCTTATTCCTTGCTCACTTATCTTTTCAATTATTCCATTTTTTGAAAGTAAATCACCCGTAAATGATTTGCCTTCGTTTATGATTAAAGCGTTTTTTATGAGTATGGGTTTCATTGTTATATCTTATTACAAACCAACAGTAAATATTTATCTAATGCCAAACTGATATGAATTAATTTTGAAAATATTTTTAAAACCTAAATTATAAGTGAAAATTAAAAGTTTAATAGCTTTAATAATTCTCGGTTGCACAAATAGTGTAGCCCAGGATACTGCTAAATCAGGGATATTAAAATTTTCCGGCTATCTGGAAACTTATTTTTGTTATGACATGGGCCAACCACAAAACCATGAACGACCTAATTTCTTTTATAGTTTCAACAGGCACAATGAGGTAAATTTAAACCTTGGGTTTTTAAAAGCCAGTTATAATGCCGACAAAGTGAGGGGTAATTTGGCCTTGATGGCCGGAACGTATGCCCAATATAATTTGGCCAGTGAACAGGGTTTATTAAAAAATATTTTTGAAGCCAATGCAGGTTTTAAAATTTCAAA
>JBJXDS010000315.1:0-10402 GCA_046154525.1 Bacteroidia bacterium | reverse complement strand
ACCAATGCCATATTTATAAATTTGTTTTCCATTATTTTTTGATGAATCCTGTGATTTTGATTCGTAACCAAACACAAAAAGAAATGCAAAAACAGGTAAAAATCGGAAAATCAACTTGTAAAGCCTATAAACTTTCATAGGTGCAAAGCAAGGTTTCATTTTTAAAAATGAAGTTACAAAAAAAATAAGAAGAGTTATATAATTCTTAGTCGTAAATTAACTCCCCAGCTATCATTCCTCTAACGGCATTACTAAAATAAATTTGATAATTTTTTAATTCTTCTACTTCAATGGGTTTTTGAATAATATTTTTATTTTCTGACAAAAAAGCCCTGCGGTTTACACCATCAATACAGCCTTCGCTTAATGGTGGGGTATAAAATATTTCTTCTTTTTTAATAAATATATTAGAGGTAAGTGCTTCGCATACCCTACCGTACTCATTTAGAAAAATTACTTCATCCCAACCCATTTCCTTGGCGTACTTGGCCGCCATAACAAACATGAGGCAAGAGGTAGATTTTAGCCCTGATAAAAAATTAACTGGCTTTTTGGCTAAAGTATATAATCCGGCTTTAAGTATGGTTTTGTTTGTGGGAGTATAAGGTTCTATTTTTATATAATAATTGGCCAAATCTGTTTCGGGGGTATAAGTTCCCTTTGAATCGCGGTAAAAAATTATTCTGACCTTTAAAATTGGTACTTCAAAATTTTTGCTTTCAGCTTTTAATTTTTCCTCAAAAAAAGTCTGCGTCCATTCTTTGTTCCAAACCATTTTTAAAACCGAAATAGATTGGATAATCCTTTGGTAATGCAAGTCAAGTCGTTCACATTTCCCATCAATTAATTTAAAAGTTTCAAAAAAACCATCCCCATAAAGGAAAGATCTGTTGGTATCTAAGTTTGAAATCATTGATTACGAATTGAGAATTACGAATTACGTTTGAAAAAGCTAATATCCAATAGTCTTAATTTAAAATTCGCAGCTCGTAATTAAAAAAACATCCCTGCAATGCATGCCGTCATAAAACAAGCAATTGTTCCACCTATCAAAGCTTTTACCCCTAATTGCGACAAAGTTGCTTTTTGATTTGGGGCCATCAAACTTATTCCTCCTATTTGCACGCCAATGGACGCAATATTTGCAAAACCGCATAATGCATAGGTCAAAATTATTACTGTTTGAGCATGAGCAAATGCCCCGGCATCTTTTAGTTTTGATAACGATGAATACGCATAAAATTCATTTAATACTGTTTTTTCACCCAATAACTGACCCGACAGCAAAATATCATCCACCTGAATACCTATCATAAAAGCGATGGGCGAGAATAAATAACCCAAAATTAATTGAAGCGAAAGTCCATTTGTTTTGCCTAAAGAGGCATGCCTGATTATTTCATTTAATCCAGTCCATTCCCCAATTCCATCCTTTAAAACAAAATTAAGCATAGCAATTAAGGCTGTAAAAACCAAAAGCATGGCACCCACATTTACGGCTAATTTTACACCTTCTGTTGTTCCATTAGTAATAGCTTCCAATAAATTTGAACCTATTTTTTCCTTGGGCAAATCCAGGTTTTCGTTTACTGGTTCAGTTTCCGGTAACAACATTTTAGCCGCGACTATAGTGGCTGGTGCCGCCAATACCGAAGCTGTGAGCAAATGGGTGGCAAATATTTTTTGTTGTTCAGGATCGCTGCCTCCTAAAAATCCGACGTAAGCAGCCAATACTCCCCCAGCAATTGTGGCCATTCCGCCAACCATAATGCATAGCATTTCTGAACGGGTCATTCCGGCTATATATGGTTTCACCATCAGAGGGGCCTCTGTTTGTCCTAAAAAAATATTTGCAGCTGTTGACAAACTTTCTGCCCCTGAAAGTTTCATAGTTTTACTCATTAACCAAGCTATTCCGTAAACTACTTTTTGTAATATGCCCAAATAATATAGCAAGGAAGTAAGTGCTGAGAAGAAAATAATGGTGGGCAAAACCTGGAATGCAAAGAGGTACCCAACAGTTTTGACATCCAATAATCCCTCAAAAAGAAAATTACTTCCCTCCTTTGTAAATTCTAACACAACTACAAAAAATCCCGCCATCCATTCAAATATTAATTTTACAAATGGTACCTTAAAAACCAAAATGGCAAAAAGTATTTGCATAGCTACCCCTAAAAAAACCAATTTCCAGCGGATGGCTTTTCGGTTGGTGCTTAATAAATAGCAAAGCCCCAATAAAAATATAAGCCCTAATCCCCCTCTCAAAACTGAGGTAAAATTGAGTTGCCAATTCATTCCCACATGTTCATTTAAATGCCCTGTATTCTCAATTATAGAAGGAGAAATAGCAGTGGATTTTTGTAAATAATTCAAACTGCTAACTTTATCAAAAGGAACTCCTTGGCTCAATGATAAAACGACTGTAAATACTGTAAATACTAGCATTACAAGCCATTTTAATTTTATTTTTTTTAGTAACATCTGGTCTATTTCGGTTCGAATTACGGTGTTTTTTATAGAACCATCAATTTTTTAAAATCTCAAAATACGACTTTTATCCCAATTTGGGATTCTATTTTTCAATATGGGAATAATTAAGATTTTAAAAATATAACTTTTCCTCACAATTAAAATTATATTACTTTTATTATCAATTAATTAAATCTTTTTTACTAAAAGATAAATATTAGTGGCACAGTTCTTGGAATGCAGAAAGTACTACTTTAGATTTATCATACTTACATAGCCCAGGCTGAAATTATGGTGAATACTAACTTTACTTACGGTAAATTAGATTATTTAGGGCCCTCCTGAGAAAGGGGCCCTTTTTTTTTAGCCCATTCATTTTAAAAAATTATCTTTGCCATCTATTAAAATCTATGATTACAGAGGTTTATAAACCCATTAATAAAGTTAGGATTGTAACTGCGGCCTCCTTGTTCGATGGGCACGATGCAGCCATTAACGTAATGCGACGAATTATTCAGGCCACAGGATGTGAAGTAATTCATTTGGGACACGATAGAAGTGCTGAGGAAGTTGTGGATACAGCCATTCAAGAAGATGCAAATGCTATTGCCATGACTAGTTATCAGGGCGGTCATAATGAATATTTTAAATATATGCACGATCTTTTAAAACAAAAAGGTGCAGGACATATCAAAATATTTGGCGGTGGCGGTGGAACCATTTTACCCGAAGAAATAAATGATTTGATGAGTTACGGCATTACCCGGTTGTATCACCCGGATGACGGGCGTGAGTTGGGTTTACAGGGTATGATTAATGATTTGGTAAAACAATCGGATTATCCTGTAGGGATGAATTTGAATGGTGAAGTAAATCAGGTGAAAGAAAAAAATCCGATGGCAATTGCCCGTCTTATTTCTGCTGCAGAAAATTTTCCTGAGGAATTTGATAAACACATTGATTTAATAAAACAAAAGGCAGGGAACACCCCTGTATTAGGAATTACAGGAACCGGGGGGGCAGGTAAATCAAGTTTGGTCGATGAATTGGTTCGTAGGTTTTTAATCGATTTTCCGGATAAAACTATTGGAATAATTTCCGTTGACCCTTCCAAACGCAAAACAGGAGGAGCCTTGTTGGGCGATAGAATTCGGATGAACTCAATAAAAAATCCACGGGTGTTTATGCGAAGTTTGGCTACCCGTCAGGCTAATTTGGCTTTAAGTAAGCATGTAGATGACGCAGTTTTAATTTTAAAAGCAGCCGGATATGATTTAATAATTTTGGAAACCTCAGGCATTGGCCAAAGTGATACCGAAATAACTGACCATAGCACAGTGAGTTTGTATGTAATGACACCGGAATACGGGGCTGCATCGCAATTGGAAAAAATTGACATGCTTGATTTTGCAGACCTAATTGCTTTAAATAAATTTGATAAGCGCGGTTCATTAGATGCCTTGCGTGATGTGAGAAAACAGTTTCAACGCAACCACCAGTTGTTCGATAAAAATGTAGATTCCATGCCAGTTTTCGGAACCATTGCATCACAATTTAATGATCCCGGAATGAACAGTTTGTACCGAGCCATTATGGATTCATTGGTTGAAAAAGGAGGATTTTCTGATAAGTCAACTTTTGCTTTTTCGGGCGAAATGAGTGAAAAGATTTTTATTATTCCACCTAGCCGTACCCGGTATTTGGCAGAAATTTCTGAAGACAATCACAAATACAATCAATGGGTTATTGAACAAAGTACCATTGCTCAAAAATTATATGCCCTTAAAACTTCAATTGAAACATTAAAACAATCAAAACTTGACGATAAAGACAGATTGGTAAAAGGGCTGGAAGAAACTTTTGAAACATTGAGTCTTGATTTTGACCTGAAAAATAAAAAGGTTATTGAAGAGTGGCCCAAAAAGATAGCACTTTATAAGAATCCTGAATATAAATTTATGGTTAGAGGCAAGGAGTTAAGTATTTTAACCCATACCGAAAGTCTCAGCCACACGCAAGTACCAAAAATTGCTCTACCGAAATACGAAGCCTGGGGTGATTTACTAAAATGGCAATTGCAGGAAAATGTTCCGGGAGAATTTCCCTACACCAGCGGATTGTATCCTTTTAAACGAGAAGGAGAGGACCCAACCCGCATGTTTGCTGGTGAAGGTGGACCGGAACGAACTAACAAACGGTTTCATTATGTTAGTATAGGATTGCCTGCCAAGCGATTGTCAACTGCCTTCGACAGTGTAACCCTGTATGGCCGCGACCCGGATCTTCGCCCTGATATTTATGGAAAAATTGGTAATTCGGGAGTAAGCATTTGTTGCCTGGATGATGCCAAAAAATTATATAGCGGTTTTGATTTAGCTAACCCAAAAACGTCTGTTTCTATGACCATCAATGGTCCGGCACCCATGCTTTTGGCTTATTTTATGAATGCCGCCATCGACCAGCAATGTGAAATGTACATACATAAACATGGGTTGGAAATAGAAGTGAAGCAAAAAATTGCTGACCTGTATAAATCCAAAAACCAAATACAGCCGCAATATAACGGCGGATTGCCCGAAGGAAATAATGGTTTGGGAACAATGTTACTTGGCGTTACCGGCGATCAGGTTTTACCAAAAGAAGTTTATGAAGAAATTAAAACTTTCACCTTATCACAGGTGAGAGGAACGGTTCAAGCTGATATTTTAAAAGAAGATCAAGCTCAAAATACGTGTATTTTCAGTACCGAGTTTGCTCTAAGGTTGATGGGGGATGTGCAGGAATATTTTATTGATAAAAAAGTTAGAAATTTCTATTCGGTTTCTATATCCGGCTACCATATAGCCGAAGCCGGAGCTAATCCTATTTCCCAACTGGCATTTACTTTGGCCAATGGATTTACGTTTGTTGAATATTATCTGAGCAGGGGGATGAACATCAACGATTTTGGGCCCAATTTATCTTTCTTTTTTAGCAATGGAATAGACCCTGAATATGCTGTAATAGGTCGGGTAGCCCGCCGAATCTGGGCCAAGGCCATGAAAACAAAATATCATGCCGACGAACGCAGCCAAATGTTGAAATATCATATTCAAACCAGTGGACGCAGTTTGCACGCCCAGGAAATTGATTTCAATGACATTCGGACAACCCTACAGGCATTGTATGCCATTTATGATAATTGCAATAGTTTGCACACCAATGCCTATGACGAAGCTATTACCACACCTACCGAAGAAAGTGTAAGGCGGGCCATGGCTATCCAACTTATCATTAACCGTGAATTGGGATTGGCGAAAAATGAAAATCCGTTACAGGGTTCATTTATTATAGAAGAATTAACCGATTTGGTAGAAGAAGCTGTTTTACTTGAATTTGAACGAATATCAGAAAGAGGTGGTGTTTTAGGTGCTATGGAAACTATGTACCAGCGTGGAAAGATACAGGAAGAAAGCCTGTATTACGAAACCCTGAAACACAACGGTGAATATCCCTTAATAGGAGTAAATACCTTTTTGAGCAGCAAAGGTTCCCCAACTATTTTACCCAAAGAAGTGATACGTGCTACCGAAGAAGAAAAGGAATTCCAGATACAAACCCTTACCAAATTGCATGAACACTATTCCGATAAGAGTGTTGAAAGCCTTAAAAAAGTTCAGATAGCAGCCATCCAAAACAAAAATATTTTTGAAGAACTGATGGAAGCCGGAAAATACTGTTCACTTGGCCAAATTACCGATGCCTTGTTTGAAGTTGGTGGTCAGTATAGGAGGAATATGTAAGAAGTTCCAAGTTCTAAATACTAAGTGCCAAGTTCCTGCTGATAATTTTCATAACTTAGCACTACACAATTTCCAATATCAATTATTCAACTTCTCCAATCTCAAGTCAATGGTTTTTTTCTTTTTAAAGTATTCCATTATGGCAATATAACCAGGCTTGGCAGGCATTACCAAAAATGCTGTTGGTTTCTTTTCTAATCTAATCTTATCAGATACCAGTTTTCCGCCGGTATAGGCAATATTTCCAATAATGTAATTACTGGCGGCTTTATCTTCTTTTCCTGTTTTATCGTAATTGGTATAGGCACAGTTGAACGTTGATTTATCACTTGAGCAAATTGTAAAATTATAATCAAACAAACCATAAGATTTCATCATAAAGCCAAGCATAGGCGTGCTCAAAAATTCATAGCCTTTTGGTAATTGTATATTAGTTTTTGCTTTTTCAAAAATATTGGCTTTATCCAATTTTAATTTTTCATCAAATTCAAATATCACAATGTCGTGCAATTCTATTTTCATAATGGAGGCGTCGGTACTTCCACCGGCTGCTGCGGCCAAAACATTTAATGCCACTCCACCTGCACTTACTGCCTTTTTATATTGCTCACCAATGGCAAATATTTTTCCATCTGAGGTTCTAACCATCGTATGAATGGCCACACTCATACCGTCTTCCATTTTTCCTTTTGAACTTACTTTTATTACCTTGGCAATGTCGCCGGTCCATGATGCAAATGTTTCATGATTTACTTTTCCGTCATTACTTAAATTTTGAAAATAAAATCCTTCACTTTTATCTTTGGCTACATTATCCCCTTTTTTAAAATATTCGCCATACATAAAATATTCATTCAGCTTTACATCGTAAGAAACTCCAATTGGCTGATAGGAATATTTTTTGGCACCATCGGATTCGGGTTCCGTTTTAAAAACTTCTTCACCTGTTTTGGCATCAGTAAATACACAATAAACCTTCGTGTTCTTTGTGCTTAAATATTTCTCACGTGTGTTTACCATCGTTACTATTGTATTTTCATTGGCATACATAGGGCTAGTCCATTCATAGGCTTTTTTATTTTCATTTCCGGATGTGGCTTCCCATACCTTGTCGCCCTTATTATCTATAAGTTCCATAATATATCTCCATCCATTTCCTTTTTCCATTCCATAGCGCACAAAACCTTGGCCTGGCACTGCTATTATTCCTCCACTATAGGTATCATCTTCTGATGTAACCAGCGTGGTCATGTACTGCAATTCTGAATTTGAAAGTTTTTGGGTGGTGTAAGTACCTGCTGTTTCACCCTTGTTGTCCAATATCATGTATTCAACCACCTTTTTCTTATAATTTATAAAGGAGAAACAAAATGTGGTGCCATTGAATGAGCTCTCCAGCAAAATAAAATTCCTGTCTTTTACCAGTTCTACCGAATAAACAATTTCAAGGTTGTTGTCCATAATATTTAGGACATAAATATTTTCCTTTTTATTGGCTTTATCCATAAAGGTAAAAGTGTAATACCCCTTTACCTGGTCATTTTCAATAAGGGCCCTTGCACTTTGCAGATAAACCTTTTTAATATCAGTAATACTGGCAGTTTGAGCCACTGCGGATGTAACTGAAATAAAGACATAAGCTAAGATAAAAACTAGTTTTTTACTCATAAGACTTCGTTTGAAATTTGAGGATTGGTTAATTTTTAAGTTCATAAATTTAAATTTATTTTTTTCGTTTTAATTTTTTGGTAAATCTATCATTTAATTTTTTAAAATAAATACTGTTAGGAAATTGCTCTTTGAATTTTTTAGGGATAGACAAATTTGTTTCATCATCAGCTTCCAGGCTTTTTACGAGATAGGATACATAAGTAGTAAACTCATTTTTGGGCGCTTTTTTAAAATTGGCATTGTAATAGGCCTCCATAAACTTAGTGGTTTTGGATGAGTTGAGATTATGAAGAAAAATTAAAAAATTATTATAATTGCTGGAATAATCCTTATCTGTAAAATCAACCACTTGCGAAAAAGTATGTTTTATTTGAGCTTCTTGAATTTCGAATAAGCAATTTACTACCATGGCTTTTAAATACATGTTTTTTGGAAATTGTTTTAACAATTGGATGGATTGATAGAGTGCAAATCCGTATTTTTCATTGCGACATAGCATTTCTATTATTTCAAACTTTGCCTGATTTTTAGCCGACAAATATCTATCGTTTGAATAGGTTAAACCTGCTGTGGTGTCTTTAGTTTCCAGCATAGTTAAGAGTTGAATTCCCCGGTCAATACAATCTGGATGAGTTTTTAATTCATCCTCTATTTTAATGTTCTTTATGTTACCTTCTCCTAAATCCACATAATCCGTATTTACCAGAAGTGATGAATCAAATTTTATTCCCGGAAAATTAAAAAATGCCTTTATATCAATAAAATCCTCATAAATTGGATTATCAATGGAATCAAGATTTAAAATTGTATTAACAGCCTCATATGGCGGAAAATTAGAATTTAAATAAAGTAATAATCCAAGGGAATCGGCCTGTAATTCATTTTCACGGCTGTGCTCTGTAAATTTTGCATATTCATTTTTTATCAATTCTATGGTTTCTTTATAGCTATTAAACTCCTGTTTTTGAAGCTTTGCTAATTTCTTCTTAAACTTGGGATTTAATAAAAGGTCGGTTTTCTTTTTTATTCCCATGGCCACATGGCCTATCAAATCATGAGCCACCTCGTGGCATATTATGAATGCAATTTCAGATTCGGTGCTTAATCCAGTAATTAAACCCAGATTTATATAGATAACCCCTGCACTATAATTAGAGGCATTGGCAATGCCGGTTCTGTTTAAAAACAGGGTAATTCGGTGATCATTTAACTCCGGATTATTTAATTTTATTCTATTTACAATGGAATTAAAATAGGATGTTAAGGTATCAGCACACATCGAATATTGCATCGAATCATTCATTACTACTGCTTCTTTTAAAGTTTTTATAGCATCGGATATAGCCTTTTTATTGCTCTTTTCCTCTTTTGAAAAGGCGGACAACAGTGAATCAAAACTGTGTTTTATGCTTGGAAGTAAATGAGTCGACTTATACCTAATATTATAATTTTGCAATGGTTTATAATCTTCTTCAAAGTTTTGGGCCCAAAGAAAACCATTAGAAAAAATAAAACAAACCAGTAGGGCAGATTTCCATATTTTAAATTTTTGGCAATACATTGTGGTCAAAAATATAAATTATTTAATGAACTGGGCACAGCTTTTCAATATTTTTACTTCAAACTTCTCCGCTTCAAAATATTCCCCATCTAAATGGGCGGGCAAGTTTTTATAACATTGAATAGTTATTTCCTTGAGCGTTTCATGACTGTATGGCCCAGGAATATTGGCATGTCCTCCCTTTTTTATCAAGCTTAAAAAATATGGGCGTTTTATTACGGCAATGGGTTTTATTTGCCAAAGGTCAAGTAATCCATCGGTTGGGTCAGCCTGCGGAGCAATGCGAAAGCCACCACCGTAAGTGGGGCCGTTGGCTATAGCTATAATTAGAGATTGGCCGAGGTTGGTATAAAAACTTTTATAAGTGAAAAGACCCCTTAAAATGGCAAGATTGTATTTTAAAACTACAGGAATCCAAGCTGCACCTGAATTGGCTTTTTTGGCTACCCAGCCATCAAAACCGATTCCCAATCCATTTATAAATTTTTGGCCGTTGCATTCGCCAATGTTTATTTTAATAGTCTCGTTTTTCAGCAAACCGTTTAAAATTTCGGGGATTGTTTTTTTACCATAAAGGTAGGTGGCAAAATCATTCCCTGAACCGCAAGGTAAAACAATCATAGGTGTTTTAAAATCTTCGGTAATGGAATTTATAACATCGTTCAATGTACCGTCGCCACCAATAATTATCAGACCTGAATAATTTTTATTTTTATCAATTACATTTTTAATTCCTTCATAATCTGAAGTGTTTTGGGTATAATAAATTTCAGAAAAATAGCCCAGGGATTGCAAATGGGTTTGCACCCCAGGCAGTTCATTTAATGGTTTTCCTTTACCTGCTTTTGGGTTGGCTATGATGAGAACTTGTTTCATATCAATATCTTTAACTTCAGAAAAGTTTCAAACATTTTTA
>JBJXDS010000314.1:0-6371 GCA_046154525.1 Bacteroidia bacterium | reverse complement strand
TAAATATTCAATTTTTCAATAAAATCAATCTTTTTAACATTAACCAAATAGGAACGGTGTACCTGAAAAAATAAACCCGAAGGTAATAATCGAACCATTTGTTCCATGGTTAGCTTGCACACCAGTTTTTTCGTTTCAAGATAAACCACCACATAATTTTCCATGCTTTTAATAAACGAAATATCAGAAGGTGAAATGTTGTAATATTTGCCATTGCTTTTTAAAAATAAATTGCCCGCTTGGTGCAAAGGTTTAATCGACTGGGTATGGAATAGTTGGTGGGCCTTTTCAATACATTGGTTTAATCTGTGGTCAGAAACCGGTTTTAATAAATAATCTACTGCCTTGAGGTCGAAACCCGTAATGGCATGATGGCTGTAAGCTGTAACAAAAACAACCATTGGTAAATCAATTACTGATGATAAATAATCCATGCTGTTTTTATTGCGAAGCATTATATCCATAAAAATAAGGTCGGGTTTGCATCGTTCTTTAACTTCAATAAAGGCATCGATACAATTGGCTTCTCCTACCACCTCCAAAGATTTAATCTTTTCCAATTGCCTTATAATTCCCCGCCGGGCTACTATCTCATCATCTACCACAAGGCATCGCATTTTTTTTATTTCCATAGTGTTAGGTTGCATGTGTAAATACCCTGTTGGTTCATATTGTTAATTTCAAAATGATGCCTGTTTTGATAAAGTATTTCCAATCTTTTTAGCACATTTTGCAATCCTATTCCTGCACCGGTATTTTGTTTAATCCATTCAAGCGGGTACGAATTTTTAATGCTGAACTCAAACCTGTTGGCCTTAAACTTGGCCAAAATATCAATCCAACCATGCTGGATGCCTTCGGGGCAAACGTATTTAAACGCATTTTCGATAAGTGGCATAAGTAATAAAGGTTCGATCTGAAAATTGTTTTCTTCCAGTTCAAATTTGCTTTTTATTACCAAAAAATCTTTGCTCCGCTTCGATTGAAATTCGATATAGGATTGAATGTATTTCATTTCCTCGTTTAGAGAAACCTCCTGCTGGCTGCTGCTTTGCATGTGGTAGCGTAAAATATCTGAAAACTGAGTAACACTTTCTTTCGCTTCGTTATCCTCATCTTTTATCTGGTAAAAAATGGTATTTAATGAATTGAAAATAAAATGGGGATCTATTTGGGCCTTTAAATATTTTAATTCTGTAAAAAGTTTTTCCTGGTTTAAATCGGCAAGTCGGGTGCTAATTTGTTTTTTTTCAAATTGCATTTTATCAATTACCACACCAAAAGCACCGGTAATAATAATGGCTACCGAATCTAATAATTGAAAACAAACGGAATTGAAAAATGGGATAAAATCAGTCTTAAACATGCTGAATGCCTTGTAAATAAAAACATGGTACAAATAAACCAAGGCAATGCCACCTAGCAATATGAAAGATGAAAAACTATACAGAGCCCATTTATTGTTTTGATACCCAATTTTAATTTTAAAAATAAAGTAGCCTGCCGTGTAGGAAAGTATAGCATCGCCCAGGGCATTTAAAAGTACCTGATAAATTTGCTTTGATGGTTCGCCCCAGAAATACAGGCGATAGGAGAAAAATACCAAAAACAACACTAAAAATAGTGCAGCATTAATGTTTATCAGTTTTTTAAATCGCATGGTGTTTGCAAAAGACCAAAGAATTTAAAAAAATAACACTACCGTTCGTCAACGAAATACAACCTTCCATAAATTGAAAATTTCCAATGGTCATTCTATAGGCCTTTAGATGCTTTTGCTGTGCAACACGTTGCATGCCATATGGGTCTTATCCTTGAACAAATCAAAAAAAATCATGAACACAAAAAACATTATTTTAATTTTATTTCTGTGCATTTTAGTTAATGCCTGCAACGATGACACTTTGGAACCAACCGAAACCAAGCCCCCAGTTCTTACCTATGAAAAATCTAAAAAGGGTATGCTGTGCAAAGAGTGGACTTTGAAAGAAACGTATGCTAACGATGTGCAAAAATCAACGAACGGTACAGGAAAGTACAAGTTTCAAACCGATGGGGGATTTTATTTTTATGAAAAGGGGAAATGGGAAAATATTGGTAACTATACGTTTTCATCCAAAGATTCTAATAACCTGGCCATGACCTTAACATATGCAGGCCAGTCATTCCAGTATTCATGGGATATTAAAAAGCTGGATGAAAAAAATTACCATATTGAATTTCAGTCAGGAGGTTCAAAATATAATTATAATTATGCACGGTAGATAATTTAAAAAGTAATTACATTTTTAGAACCTGCGGATTGATTTCGCAGGTTTTTTTATTTTATTAAAATGAAAAAATAAAGATTAACTGAATAACTATTCAATCAAATATGGAACCTTACCATCGGTAACAATTACTTTACTATTTGGTGATTTGGCTAATTCGATAAAGGCTTCAATACTTCTTATTTTTATGATATTATCGGTCAAACCTTCTGATACTATTTTTTGGGCATCTTTGGTTCCTGTGGCTTCAATAATTTTTCTTTCGGCCTCTAATTTTTCTTGTTGAAGAATAAATACCATCCGCATGGCATCTTGCTCGGCCTGCAATTTTTGTTCAATTGAACTTGCCAATCCGGCGGGCAATTGAATACTTTTCATAAGTACAGCACTAACAATTATTCCTTGTTCCAAAAGGGTTTCACCCATTTTATTTTTTATTGCGTTTTCAATCTCTGCCCTCATACCCGAGTGCATATCTTTGGCAAAATATTTGGAACATACATCGGCTGAAGCCGAACGAAAAACATTTGAAATAATGGTTTCATAGCCAAGTCCTAAACTTTTAATGACTTTGGGTACACTTTTTTCATCAATTCTATAAAGAATGGAAATTTGAGCTACCACACTTAAACCCTCCTTACTTGGCAAACTGAGCGATAGTTCAATATCATTTATCTGAACATTAGTTTTTACCACTTTTGTAATAAACGGATTGAACCACACAGCGCCATGGGTGTGGGTTTTGTTTGATAGTTTGCCAAGTCTTTGTTTTACCCCAACCTCGCCGGGTCTGATTACCGCACAAATTGATAATAAAAGAGTAATTAATACTGCTGAAATAGTTTTTTTTGTTTTCATAATCTGTTTATTTTTAAATTCACTTTACAAAATTATATATTCCACAGTATAAATAAGTAAATGGAAAAACCCACTCAAATGGTGCAAGCTTGAGCGAAGCAGAGCTTGTGACTGCAGAATAATTATTTATTCAGAATAATTTGCTTTGTTGGGTGAAGCCACCGACCTATAAAATCCTGAACAAATCAGTTTTTTTATTTAGATATTTCCTTATTCAATAATTTTAATATCCAAACATATTCCGTTGATTTGAATTCTTATTTATCAAAGCAAATTGTCCTTAACTATCCAATCCAAATTACCTAATACAGGAATCACCATTTTTACCGAAATGAGTGGCCTGGCCAGGAAGCATAATGCGGTAAATCTTTCACAGGGATTCCCTGATTTTGAGTCTTCATATGAGTTGCGCGAAGCATTGACAAAAGCTATGAACGACGGCCATAATCAGTATGCACCCATGCCGGGTATTATCCAATTACGTGAATCCATAGCTGCCAAAACTGAAAAGTTATATGGTAAAAAATATAATCCCGAAACGGAAATAACTGTAGTGCCGGGAGCTACCCTGGCCTTGTTTACAACGATTACTGCTTTGGTTCATCCAGGCGATGAAGTGATAGTAATAGAGCCAGCTTACGATTGCTACGTTCCAGCTATAGAATTGTGCGGCGGTATTCCAATATTTAGCAGTCTCCAATACCCCAATTTTAATATCAATTGGGATGAAATAGAAACCTTAAAAACACATAAAACCAAAGCTATAATTATTAATTCCCCTCAAAATCCGGGAACTTCGGTAATTGATAGTAATGATTTGGAACGATTGGCTGCCATTACCCGCAATACCAATATTATTATAATAAGCGATGAAGTATATGAACATATAATTTTTGATGGTATGGCGCATCAAAGTGTGGCATTGCATGAAGAACTGGCCCAACGTAGCTTTATAATTTCTTCCTTTGGTAAAACCTACCATGTTACTGGTTGGAAAACGGGTTATGTATTGGCCCCTGAACCCTTGATGAAAGAATTTAGAAAAGTGTATCAATACAATGCCTTTTGTTCGTTTGCTCCGGCCCAGTGGGCATTTCATGCCATGCTTCAAAATCCTGAGACCTATCTTGGTGTTTCTTCTTTTTACCAAACCAAGCGTGATAAAATGGAATACTTAATGGCTGGTTCGAAATTTAAAGTATTGCATTCCAAAGGTTCTTATTTTCAATTGTTGGATTATTCGGCATATTCCAATGAAAGTGATTATGAATTGGCCAAACGCTTAACCATTGAACACAAAATTGCGATGATACCCCTGTCTTCGTTTTACCATGATAAAAAGGATAATAAACTGCTTCGGATTTGTTTTGCCAAGCAGGATGAAACCCTGGAAAAGGCAGCGAAAATTTTAAACACTTTATAAAACACGAATGCCACGAATAATCACAAATAGAACCAATCCAACCAATTACCATTTTAACTTTTTTAACCATTTTAGCCGCACCCAATGAAAAGCACCCACTCTGAAGAACTACGAATAGCCCTGATACAGCCCGATACTGTTTGGGAAAACAAGGAGGATAATTTGAATCATCTTACATTGCAAATTGATAAACTAAGAGATGAGCATCCTGTTGTTGATATAATTGTGATGCCCGAAATGTTTAGTACAGGGTTTACCATGAACCCTGCACCTTTTGCTGAAACTATGGAAGGAGCCACTATTGAATGGATGCGTGAAATAGCAGCAGAAAATGAATTGGTATTGTGCGGTAGTATAATACTTGAGGAAAAGAATAAATATTATAACCGCTTTGTATTTGTGAAACCCAATGGTGACATAGATTTTTATGATAAAAAACACCTGTTTGGCTATGCCGGAGAAAACGAAAATTACTCGGCGGGTAATAAACGGGTAACTTTAGAATACAAAGGCTGGAAAATAAATCCATTTGTTTGCTATGACCTGCGGTTTCCGGTTTGGTGCCGAAATACCAATGAGGCCGATGTAATGCTTTTTGTGGCCAACTGGCCCGAATCCCGTTTAGCTCACTGGCAAAAATTATTACCGGCCCGTGCTATCGAAAACCAATGTTTTGTGGTGGGGGTAAATCGGGTTGGATTAGATTTTAATAATTATAAATATACGGGCCAAAGCTGTGCCATTGATCCTTTAGGAAATACCATTACAGCTATGAATGACCATGCAGGGTATACGTTATTTAAAATTGAAAAAGCTATAATAAGTGGCATCCGTGAAAAAATACCATTTTGGAAAGATGGGGATACATTTGAAATAAAATAAATTAAGATTGACCTTTAACCTCGATGAGGTTTAAAACCTCGTCGAGGTTAAAAATTTAAAAATTAGCTATTTTAAAAAAATATTTAACTTGCACCAAAAAATATAATCAGTAAACATGAAACTATTAAATAAAAATTCTGTCCTCATTTCTTTCGTTTCTATCTTTTTTTTAATAAATTGTAAAGAAGAAACGCCTGTAACTCCCGACACACGAACCAAGGTTCAATTAATGCAAGTTGGGCCATGGAAATGGACTGCAAGTACTTGTGATACAGCCATAGATATAGATGGTATGAATGGAGCATCCAAAGATATTCATGGTCAATATCCTATATGTTTTAAAGATGATATTTATACCTTTAAGGCCGACTCTACCACCAGTGAGGCGGCCAATACTAAATGCACAACCGAGGGTACTTACAAAGGTTCCTGGATTTTTACCAATGGTGAAAAAAACTTAAGGTGGACTGGTAAAGATTTTAAAACACGTAAATATGCCCTGCGTGATTATACTATTATAGAGCTCACTGATTCAAAAATGGTACTGAGGTATTTGGAAGTAGCAGCAAACAATTATTTAATTACAAATACATACACCCATTAAAAAAAATTATTTCAAGAAAAATGCCATTTTAGAAATGATATGGCATTTTTTTATCTAATAAAATTTTCATTTTATCTTCATTATAGGGTTTGCATTTAAAAATTGACCCTTAATTTGCACCATGAATTTTTTAACCCTTAAAACAACCACACTAACATTGAGTTTAATGATTATTGGCATTGCAGCCAACGGCCAAAAACAAATCCCTCTAAAAGATTTTTTTAAAAACCCCAACAAAAGTGGCTATCAAATATCGCCAGATGGTAAGTATATTTCTTATTTAGGTCCTTACAAAAAAAGAATGAATATTTTTGTTCAACCCATTGGAACAAAA
>JBJXDS010000313.1:0-18371 GCA_046154525.1 Bacteroidia bacterium | reverse complement strand
TCAAATACACTAGATGCTACTAAACCTTTGTGAAGTTTTCTGATTTAGTGCTTTTATGTCAAGATTAAAATTTACTTTTGAATATAATAAATGAACCCAACCCGATTTTCATTTTTAATTTTTCTTTTAATATCAAGCGGCCTTTTTGCCCAGTCCATTTCTTTGCGAAAAGTAACAACACTTCCTTCTATCGTTCAGGAAACTTCGGGTATTGAAACTTCAAACCTCCTTTATATTTGGACACATAACGACAGCGATAGTGACCCGGCTCTTTATAAAATTGACACTCTTGGAAATTTACTAAAAACCGTTTTTTTTAAAAACACAACCAATGTGGATTGGGAAGACGTAACCAGCGATGGCCAAAATTATTATATAGCCGACATTGGAAATAATGATAACACACGTAAAAATCTCAAAATTTATAAAATTCCCAATCCCGATAATGTAACAGCAGATTCAATTTCGGCTGAAATTATAAGTTTCAATTATCCCAACCAAACCAAGTTTCCACCCGATAATGCACGGCTTAACTTTGATGCTGAGGCGTTGATGTATTTTAATAGCAGCCTTTATATTTTTACTAAGAACCGCACCAGCCCTTTTACAGGATATACCTATTTATTTAAACTTCCTGACGAACCGGGCCAACACACCGCCACGTTGTTGGATAGTTTTAAAACAGGAAGCGGAATAAAGGAACAATGGTGGATTACTGCGGCTGATATGTCGCCTGATTTAAAAAAAGTAGCCTTACTTTCGAGCGATAAAATTTTTGTTTTTACTGATTTTGCAGGCGATAATTTTTTTAAAGGAAAAGTAAAAACCATTGATTTGGGTTCGTTTACCCAAAAAGAAGGGTTAGCTTTTTATACTAATACTGAGTTTTATATAACCGATGAATATTTTGATTTATTAGGTGGCCGAAACCTTTATCAGGGAAGTATAAAAAATTTATACTCGGCAAGTTTTAAGGATACCAACAAGTTCCAAAATTTATTAATTAATTATAAAAAACAGTTTGGTGAACCTACTATTTCTTTAATAGATGAAACAAAAAAAGTAAATGTTTCTGTAATGGATATGAACGGAAAAGTGGTGGCCATATACCAGATGGATTATACGCAACCTATTGCTATTATTGATGTAGTAGCTGGATATTACACACTTTTAAATACCGATGGAAAGGTAAAACAGGAAATGAAAATTTTGATTGATTAATTTCCATTTTAACTTTTCCAAAGTTTTTGAACTTTGAAAATTTTTATCAACCTCCATAAAAAATCTCCCTTTCTTTGCAACTTTTAAAAACGAAAGGCCGCTGTTGGCTGTTTAACTTTTTAATATTTACTAAATGAGCATTCTTAAAAAATATTTAAAATACCACTGGAAACTTTTGGCTTTGGCACTTGGCCTCGCTACCATAAATCAATGTTTTTCGCTAATGGACCCGTGGATTAGCGGGAATATAATGGACGAAGTAATTTTAAAATTTGAAAAATTAACCCGAAGCGAATATATAAGTCTGGCCCTGTTTTGGATTGGCTGTTCTATTGGGGTATCTATGGTGAGCCGCATTGCCAAAAATTTTCAGGATTATTTTACCAATGTTATTATTCAAAAACTGGGGGCACAGATGTATGCTGATGGATTGAAACACAGTTTAGAATTGCCTTATCAGGTGTTTGAAGATCAACGCAGCGGCGAAACTTTATCGGTTTTACAAAAAGTAAGAACCGATGTGGAACGGCTCTTAACTTCCTTTATCGGGGTGCTTTTTACAAGTATTGTAGGCATCATTTTTGTGATGATAATTGCCTTTAGCGTAACCTGGACTATAGGGGCAGTTTATATTTTTTCCATCATTGTCATTGGTTTTTTAAGCAGTTATTTTAGTAAACGCATCAAACTGATGCAGCAAAAAATAGTGGGAGAAACGACAGCTTTGGCTGGAAGCACCACCGAATCACTTAGAAATATTGAACTGGTAAAAAGCCTTGGTTTGGCCAAACAGGAAATAGAACGGCTGAACAATACTACCTATAAAATATTGGGGCTTGAACTAAAAAAAGTAAAATTTATACGCAGCCTTGGGTTTTTGCAAGGCACTACCGTTCAGTTTGTGCGAAGCAGTATGATTATGATAATGCTCCTGCTTATTTTTGGCAAAACTATTACCCCAGGCCAATATTGGCAGTTTTTGTTCTACTCCTTTTTTATTTTTAATCCCTTGCAGGAATTGGGAAATATAATATTGGTATACCGCGAAGCTCAGGTATCGCTCGAAAATTTTAAAAATATTATTGAACGGCCAATCGAAGAAAAACCTGAACGCCCTAAATCACTTCATAAGTTAGATAATTTTGAATTCCAAAATGTAAGTTTCAAACACCTTTCGGCCAATACAGCCGCTCTAAAAAATATTAATTTTAAAGTTCACAAAGGTGAAACTATAGCGTTTGTAGGCCCCAGTGGTTCGGGCAAAACAACTATGGTAAAATTATTGGTAGGCCTCTATCATCCATTGGAAGGTAATATAACTTACGATGGAATAGATGGGAAAGAAATTGATTTAGATAATTTGAGGGAACAAATAGGGTTTGTTACCCAAGACACTCAATTGTTTGCGGGCACCATTAAAGAAAATTTATTATTTGTAAAACCCAATGCCACCGACCACCAGATAATGGAAGTGTTACAAAAAGCAAGCTGCCAATCGCTTTTGGATAGGGCCAACAAAGGTATCGACACCATGATAGGCGAAGGTGGGGTGAAAGTTTCAGGTGGCGAAAAACAGAGACTTTCGATTGCCCGAGCTTTATTGCGTAACCCAAGTCTTTTGGTTTTTGACGAAGCCACCTCATCACTTGATAGTATTACCGAAGACGAAATAACTCAAACTATAAAAGGTATTAACACCACCCGTGATATGATTACCATTATAATTGCCCATCGCTTAAGCACCATCATGCATGCCAACCGCATTTTTGTACTGGAAAAAGGCAAAATTATAGAAGAAGGAAATCATTTTGATTTGCTGGATTCCAAAGGACTTTATTATGCTATGTGGCGGCAGCAGGTTGGGGAGGGAAGTTCTGTCGAGGTTTTTTGAAATTAGAAAATGGAAATTTGAAATTTCAGAATTGACAACTTTTTAAAAGTTGCCAATTCTGAAAAAAATTGCTGTCTAACATTTCTCTGTACTCACAATCTCATAATCTCTGTACTCATATTCTCTGTACTCACATCTATTCATCTATCTTTGCCCCCTTGAAAGGACAAATTTACGACACCACCCCAAAGCCCGAGCAAGCTATTCTTGTAGCCGCTGATTTATACAGCTATCGCAAAGGTAAATGCGTTGAATATTTAGAAGAATTGGCATTTTTGGCAGAAACTGCCGGGGCCGAAACCGTAAAAATATTTACCCAAAAAACCGACAGGCCGCATCCCAAAACCTATTTGGGCCAGGGAAAATTGGAAGAAGTGGCCTTATATGTAAAGGAAAATGAAATTGACGTAGCTATTTTTGATGATGAACTAAGCCCATCGCAAACCCGGAATTTAGAAGATGAACTAAAATGCAAAATCATTGATAGGAGCATGCTCATCCTTGATATTTTTGCTAATAATGCCAAAACAGCTACCGCTAAATCTCAGGTAGAGCTAGCCCGAAATGAATATTTATTGCCACGACTAACAAGAATGTGGGGCCACCTAGATAGGCAAAAAGGTGGAATAGGTCAACGGGGTGCAGGGGAAAAAGAAATTGAAACCGACCGAAGGGCAATACGCCACACCATTTCTTTACTCAAGGAAAAGCTAAAAGATATTGACAGCCAAAATCAGGTTCGCCGCAAAAACCGCGATGCCATGAAAAAAGTGGCCTTGGTGGGTTATACCAATGTGGGCAAATCCACCATTATGAACCTTGTGACCAAAGCGGGGGTATTGGCTGAAAATAAATTATTTGCCACATTGGATTCTACAGCCCGTAAGGTAGTTTTTCCAAATCCTGATCCAATGAAGCAACCCATTATTTTTATTTTGTCAGACACGGTTGGGTTTATCCGCAAGTTGCCCCATCAATTGGTTGAAAGTTTCAAGTCAACATTGGATGAAGTAGTGGATGCTGATTTGCTTTTGCATATTGTAGATGTGTCACACCAGGGGTTTGAAGATCAAATGGAAGTGGTAAAAAGCACCTTGGATGAAATAGGAGCAGCCCAAAAACCAACTATTATAGTGTTTAACAAAATTGATAAATACAACCCCAACCCTACGGCAGAAGATATTTTTGAAGATACCACCATTTATGATTTAAACCTTTTGAAACAAAGTTGGATGGCCAAAGAAAATAATCCGGTAGTTTTTATTTCTGCTTTAAAAAATGAAAACATGGATGAGTTGCGGGATAAAATTATTGAAATATTAAATTAATTGACGATGGCTTAAGCCTGCGGCAATGGATAAAAAACATCTCAAAAAAACCTAAATTTGCACACTTTAAAAATTTATGATTAATGTAACACTCCCCGATGGCTCTGTAAGGCAGTACCCAAAAGGTACCACAGCTATGGATATTGCAAGGGGAATCAGTGAAGGATTGGCCCGTAATGTTTTGGCGGCCAAAGTAAATGATGAGGTTTGGGACAGTTTTCGCCCGATTAATAATGATGTATCTTTAAAATTACTGACGTGGGATGATAAAGAGGGTAAATCTACATTTTGGCATAGTTCGGCCCATATTATGGCCGAGGCTTTAGAGGCTATTTATCCTGGAGTAAAACTTGGAATTGGCCCGCCTATTGAAAACGGTTTCTATTACGATGTGGACTTTGGAGGAATGGCTTTTACAGCTGACCAACTACCTGCTATTGAAGCTAAAATACAGGAACTTGCCAATGCGGATAATTCGTTTACCCGTGAAGATGTTTCTAAAAAAGATGCCATAGAATACTTTACAAAAAAAGGCGACCCTTATAAATTAGAGTTGATTGATGGCTTGCAGGATGGTCAAATTACATTTTATCATCAGGGCAATTTTACAGACTTATGCAGGGGGCCTCACATTCCTTCCACCGGAAAAATAAAAGCCGTAAAGTTATTAAATATAGCTGGAGCTTATTGGCGTGGTGATGAAAAAAATAAGCAATTAACCCGTTTATATGGGGTTACCTTTCCTAAAGCCAAAGAACTTACCGAATTCCTTTATGTATTGGAAGAAGCCAAAAAACGCGACCACCGCAAGTTGGGCAAGGAATTGGAATTATTTATGTTTTCGGAGAAAGTAGGGGCGGGCCTACCAATTTGGTTGCCACGCGGAACTATGATTCGTGAACGGCTTGAGCGCTTCATGCGTCAGGAACAATTGGAAAGGGGCTATGTCCAGGTAGTAACGCCACATATAGGTAAAAAGGAATTGTATGTCACTTCAGGACATTATGAAAAATACGGTAAAGATTCGTTTCAGCCCATTCATACCCCTGAAGAAGGAGAGGAATTCTTCCTTAAACCTATGAACTGCCCGCATCATTGCGAAATTTACGGTCATAAACCAAGGTCCTACAAAGAATTGCCGGTTCGTATTGCTGAGTTTGGAACGGTTTATCGTTATGAGCAATCTGGAGAATTGAATGGATTGACGAGGGTAAGGGGTTTTACGCAAGATGATGCCCATATTTTTTGTACCGCCGACCAAATTAAAGACGAGTTTAAGGCCGTGATAGATTTGGTAAATCATGTTTTGGAAAAACTAAATTTTGAAAATTATACGGCCCAAATCTCATTGCGTGATCAAGTGAACCGGGATAAATATATTGGAAGTGATGAAAATTGGGAAAAAGCCGAAAATGCAATTATTGAAGCATGTGCAGAAAAAGGATTAAGTACAGTAACCGAGTATGGTGAAGCAGCTTTTTATGGTCCTAAATTAGATTTTATGGTAAAGGATGCCTTGGGTCGTTCATGGCAATTAGGTACTATTCAGGTGGATTATAATTTACCCGAACGCTTTGAATTAGAGTATATAACCTCCGAAAATACTAAAGCCCGCCCGGTTATGATACATCGGGCCCCGTTTGGTTCTTTGGAACGATTTATAGGAGTTTTAATTGAGCATTGCAACGGAAATTTCCCGCTTTGGCTTACTCCCGACCAGGTAGCCATACTTCCAATCAGTGAAAAGTTTGAGGATTTTGCAAAAACGCTTTTAATTTCTTTGGAAAAAAACGATATTCGCGGCCTTGTTGACGATAGGGGGGAAAAGGTAGGTAGAAAAATAAGGGATGCAGAAATGAAAAAAATCCCGATAATGCTTATCGTTGGTGAAAAGGAACAGGAAAATAATGAAGTTTCAGTGAGGGTGCATGGGGAAGGGGATATTGGCTCAATGAAACTTGAAGAATTTATAAGTTATTTTAAACAAAAATTAAATTAAAAAACTATAGAAAACCCGATCAAAAATACCCCGCCTGAAATACCGGCAGTTCCTACCGGAAACGATAGGCCAATTGTTCCGGCTCAGCAAATTCGTATACCCGGATTTAGAAGACCACCTGTAAAAGTGGAACTTCACAAAATCAATGGAAAAATTACCGCCGACCCGATTCGTTTGGTAGGTGATAATGTAGAATCGGGGATTATTAGCCTGAGAGAAGCCATGGAACAGGCCGATGAGGCAGGGTTAGATTTAGTAGAAATTTCTCCAAAAGCCGATCCGCCTGTTTGTAGAATAGTTGATTACAACAAATTTTTATACGAGCAGAAAAAAAAGGCAAAGGAATTAAAAGCAAATAGTACTAAGGTAGAAATTAAAGAAATAAGATTTGGCCCTAACACAGATGAGCATGATATTGAATTTAAAACTAAGCATGCTACCAAGTTTTTAGGAGAAGGTCACAAAGTTAGGGCGTACGTGTTTTTTAGAGGTAGAACGATAGTTTATAAAGAACGAGGTTCAAAACTTTTGAATGAGTTTGCAGCCAGCCTCAGTGATATAGCCAAATTAGAAATGGAACCCAAGCTAGAAGGTAAAAAAATGTTTATCATGTTAGGTCCAAAAGCAAAAAAGTAAATAGAATTAAGAACGAATAATATCATGCCAAAATTAAAAACCAATTCAAGTGCAAAAAAAAGATTTAAAGTTACCGCCACCGGTAAAGTAAAATATAAGCACGCTTTTAAAAATCACATTTTAACCAAAAAAGACCATAAACGTAAAAAAGGCTTAGGTTCTCCTGCTTATGTGGACGATACCAATATGGCCAATGTGAAGTTTATGCTTAGAATGTAAAAATCCATTGCCGCAAAAGCAATAAATAATTTTAACCCGCAATGGCAGCTAAGATTTGTTTGAAACATAACAGCGCCTTGCATTAAACAAACAAAAACAAAATGCCAAGATCAGTAAACCATGTGGCCTCAAGGGCCCGCAGAAAAAGAATCCTCGAATTTGCCAAAGGCTATTGGGGACGTAGAAAAAATGTTTGGACAGTAGCTAAAAACGCTGTAGAAAAAGCATGGGGTTATGCCTATCGCGACCGTAAAACCAAAAAACGTAATTTCCGTGCTTTATGGATTCAGCGTATTAATGCAGGGACAAGGATTGAGGGGTTATCTTATTCTAAATTTATGAATATGTATCACAACTCGGGATTGGAATTGAACCGTAAAGTTTTGGCCGACCTAGCCATGAACCACCCGGATGCTTTTAAATCGGTAGTGGATTATGCCAAAGCCAATGGAACGAAAGCTACTGTAGCGGCAAAACCAGCCAAAGCTGAAAAAACTGAAGAAGCTCCAAAAGCTAAGAAAGCCGCTCCTAAAAAAGAAGCAGTAGCCGCAGCCGAAGAACCTGCAAAAGTTGAAGAGCCAATAGCAGAAGTTGAAGTAGCTGCTGAAGAAAACACCACAAACGAAACGGCAGAATAAGCCTTAACCATAATTTTATTAAAATGAGCCTTGGGAGACCGGGGCTTTTTTTATTAATGTAAAATCCTCAATTTTTTAATCATCTCATCAGCCATAGATTCAGAGGAAATCCCATATCCATTTACGAGAACCCCTTTTTTACCCAGTTTTGATTCAATGCCATAAACAATGGCTTCATCGGCAGGGTCGCTATCCCCTTCAAAACGATAAACCTCCGTTATCTCAAAATCTTCAGGGAAATGTTTTTTGTTTTCATTACAGGTAAGGCAATTTTCTGATAAATTAAAATCGGTGATAAACCCTCGTTGGCGCATACCATTGATAGCTTCGGTAACTGTATTATATGAATATTGGGTTGTCAATATATAAAATGATTATTCAATATTAGCCAATAAATAGTTGTGTAGGCCTGATTATAAAAAAATTTTGATTTTTCAATCGCTTTTTTGTTACGTTGCCACATGCAAAAATTTTTAATATTCCTTTTTGTTTTTAATATTTCATCGGGTTTAAAGGCTCAGGTACATATTGCCCCTGATACCATACATTTTACAAATGTTCCAGGTACACAGGTTAAAAAATTGGGAAGTGATAGTCTTAGCAGCACTTTTTTAATTAGGATAGTAACCGAAGTAAAACCTCACTATCATGCTAACCATACCGAAAATGTAATTGTGGTGAAGGGTAGTGGAATTATGAAATTAGGTGAAAAAATTATTAATATTAAAAAAGGCGATATTATTATTATACCAAAAGGAACAGTTCATTCTGTAATATCAACCGGTAAAAAAGCATTAAAAGTTATTTCTATTCAATCCCCATTTTTTGACGGAAAAGATAGGGTGATGATGGATTAGAAATTTATTAAAGTTAGATTTATTTGCCGGCTTAAAACTACAAATACATTTTCTCAAAAAAAGTAAGGTAAGTACTTTCTTCCATTTCCCTGAGCAGGGTTTTTATATTGTCGGTTGAAATTACAAAAAACTTCACTGTTGGGGCCATGTCGGGAATAAATTCTTTAAAATTAAGGCTAAATGATTTGTAATATTCCAAGGCTTCCGATTTGTTGGCAAATATCTCTACACTCAGCATATCTTTATTCCCTAATAAAAATGATTTTGATTTATAATTATTGGTCGCGAAGTATTTTATATTAAAATTTGAAATAGCGTTTTTTATCCGGTCCGATTGACCTTCCTCGGTAATAATGGCAAAAAAATGGGTTTGTGATCCATCATATTTATAAATTGATTTTGGATCAAGTTTGGCAATTTTATTTCTGTTTTCGACGATTTCTAATGTGTAAGCCGCCTGTTCCCCAATTTCGGTACCGGGGTAGTTATCTTTAATTTGTTTTAATAATTCAATAAACTTTTCAATAGGTTCAGTTTTTGCCACCGCAAGGGCATACAAATAATCAAACTTAGCTTGAATAGCATTTCCAGCGTACTTACTATCTACTTCCAATTTTATTTGTTTTACCAATGAATAATTTTCTTTTATGTAGGCTGAATACATTTTTTCATAGGCATCCAATACTTCCTTTTTTTCATTTTTTTCTTTACTTATAGGTTTCGAGGGTTTGCTAGAATCCAGGTTGCTAATTACTTGATTGTAGGGCGAACCAGGATATTTGGCTTCTAATTTATCTTTGTTTAGTTGGCTTTGAAGTGCATCATTTAATGCATCATAACATTTAGACAAATAATAATAAATTTCAGCTTCGTATACGTTAGCTGGGTAGCTATTGTTAGCAGTTTCAAAATGAAATATAGCCTCCTTGTATTCCTTTAATTTTTCATTGTATAATTTACCGGCCTCAAAGTGACTTTCTAATATTTTTTTATGAGCTAGCTCTTTGTCTTTGGTGTTAAAGGGAATTCCTGTATAGTATTTTTTAAGTTCATCGGGGGTATTATCTGTTCCAGCTTTTGGTTCATCCTTTTGATCCTGATCCGTCAATGTGGTATCTTCATCCTGAGGGTCAGGTTCTAAAACTAAATCTTTTTTTATAGCGGTGATACGCCAATTATCCGTTAGTTTTCGGGTTCCCCACCGTTTTATAAATTCATTATACTCACCGCCCAGCATGGCCTGATTGTCAAAAATAAACTGATCGGTGCCACTGTAGGTGGTTGGGGTATTATTTACAGGTTGCACATCCAAAGGTCCTTCTTCATCTTTAGCTTTTTTGTCGTTCTTTTTCTTAGCCTCTTTTTCTCGTTCAATAATTTTTCTAATTTCGGTTTCCAACTTTTCCTTTGGCAGTTCAGCAAGTTTAAGCAAACTATCTTGTGTGTTTATAGTAATAAGGTGGTTTATAAGCGTTGATAGGATGGACTGTTGCAGTTTTATTTTTTCATATTCCGGGTGCTTTTCACTTATAAATAATGCAGTGCTGTCAAAAAACTTTTCAGCTAGACGGTAATTTTTATTTTCATAATGAATCTTGGCTACAATAAGGTAGGCATTGGTTTTTAAATCAGGATTTTTTGAAGCTTTTTGAGCCGCTAGCTGATAATTTTTAATGGCCTTGTTATAATTTTTATCCGCATAATCCAAATTGCCCAATTCAAAATAAAGCTGATCGAAGTAGTCGATATTTTTATCATCTTTCAGCATTTTCTTAAGATTTCTGCGACTTTCGCGGGTATCCGATTTTCCTGCCAATGCATTGGCTTTCACTATCCCAATATTTGATTGAAAGGCAAATTCGTAAGGGGCATTCATTTTGGCTACCGTCCTAAAATGGTTTCTCGCTTTTTCATAATCTTTAGTGAGCAAATAAAGCTGGGCCAACAAAAAATTTATACGGTATTTAAGAATTTTATTTTTTGTTCCATTTAATCCAGCCTCCAAATATTTTTGTGCTTCGGAATAAAGGCCCATTTTGGTATAAATATCGCCGGCCACATTATTTAACTCATCTTGTAGATGGGTTGGAAATTTTTCATCCCGCTGAAAGGTTTTAAAAATAGCTTCGGCATCATTTATCTTACCTACCCTAAGAACAGTTTTTAAAATCCACAGTTTGGCATCATAACTTATGGTGCGATCGGCATATTGTGAATTAACAAATTGAAAATTTTCATCTGCTGAAAAAAGGTCACCTCTAAAAAAATGGGCTTTGCCAGCTAGTAACCAACTGTTATCTACCCATTTGCTTTTACTTTTTTTATTAATTACAAAAGAAGTTTTTTTCATCACTTCCTCCATTTTTGGTTTTAGGGATGTGGCCGCAGCTTCATCACTATATGGATATACTTCAATAAGTTTTGTAAAATCATCTTTGTGCACCAGTGCCAAGTCTTGTACTTGTTCATTAAGTATTTTTTGGGCGTGAAAATAAACATTGTAATGGGCCACCATGTTGGTCCAGTTGCGGCGCAACCAAGTATTTTTCTTTTGAGCAAACGACCCGAAAGAACTAAATATTATTAGAAAGGTAATTAAGCGGAGCTTTATCAAATCGTGATTATTTATTAATCGGCTAAGTATATAACTTTGTAACCGCAAAAATATTTCTTTAAACCGTAATATTTTTATCATTCCTTTATTGAATTTTACCTGATTATGAACTTTAAAGACTTTAGAAAGTATTTAGCTGTAAAAAGCCGAACCCATTATATTCTTGTTTTGCGTAACCGCGAAACATGGGAAGACAAATTTAGCATCATACTAACTCCACTTAATGTCCTGATGATTTTTAGTAGTGTCTTGGTATTATTTACTATGGTAATACTTTTGCTCCTAACCCGCACTCCGCTAAGAGAATATGTATATGGAGGAGGTTCGGATGAAAAATATAAATTGGAATATGCAAATTTTAGAAACCTGCAGGATTCGTTGGAGCAAAAAGTAAAAACTATTGATAAAGAAAGAAATAATCTTTTAAATATTTTAATGGGGCGTGATTCCATATATAAAAATGCCCCCAAACCTGATTCGGCTGAGGTTAGTGGCAATTTCGATTTTGATAAAGTAAGTCCTGAAGAGCAGGAATTACGTGAGCAGTTGGAAAATGGGGATCTAAACCAAATGGATTTGGTAGCTTATACAGGAAACACCATGTTTACTCCATTGCATGGTTTTATTACCGATACATTTAATATTAAAAAAAATCATTTTGCATTGGATATAGCAGCCCCTAAAAACAGTGCCGTAAAAAGTGTATTGAACGGAACCGTTATTTTAAGTACATGGACTCCAGAGAACGGCAACACCATTGTAATACAACATCCCAATGATTTTATTTCGGTGTATAAACATAATTCAGCCTTATTAAAAAAAGATGGAAACTATGTGAGTGCAGGGGAACCGGTGGCTTTGGTTGGCAACACGGGAGAACTTTCCTCCGGCTACCATCTTCATTTTGAGCTATGGCAAAAAGGGATTCCTGTGAATCCAAAAGATTTTATACTTTTTTGAGGGGGCTAAGTTCCTTGTTCTATGTTTTAAGTTCCTTCGGATGTAAAAACATAGAACCTAAACTTTGAACTTTGAACTTTTAAATTATCTTCGCCACCATGTTTGGTAAAAAAGACAAAGTAGCCACCTTTGGGCCAGGGTTGGTTCTCAATTTGGTGGGTGATGGAACAGAAATAAAAGGCAATATTAATTCGGACGGCGACATCCGGATAGATGGAAAAGTAATTGGAAATGTAATTACAAAATCTAAAATGGTATTAGGAACTTCTGGTTCCATTGATGGCGATGTATCGGCCAACAGTGCCGATGTATCTGGCAATTTGAAGGGTAATCTTACAATTGCAGACATTTTATTTTTAAAAGCTTCAGGCCGCATAGATGGCAATATTTCTACTTCAAAAATGGTGATAGAATCGGGCGGCGAGTTTAACGGAAGCTGTCATATGCACGGGCAGTAATTCAGCATTTGTCATTCCGAGGTAAGAGGAATCTTTGGATGCTTCCTGCGTCAGCATGACAAGAGGAACATTCAAAATGGAACCCACCAAACAACCCAACTCCTTTCTTAAATACAGCGGCCTCGCCCTACAAATGATAGGTACGCTTTTGCTGTTTACCTGGCTTGGCCGAAAAGGCGATGAATATTTTAAACTAAAAACACCCTGGCTCACTATTGTGGCTATGTTGTTGGGTTTGGTTGGGATAATGTATAAATTAATTAAGGATTTTTCGAAGAAGTAATTCTACTCCTAACGAACAATCAGTTTATTTGTTATTGTTTTCCTCTGGCTTTCTAACACAACAAAATATAAACCGGAATTTAATTCAGTCTGGATTTCACTAATTCCATTTAATCCATCTTTTGAATAAACCAATTTACCGGTTACAGTATAAATGCTTAAAGAGGAAGTTCCCAAATCTTTTATATCAATAGTAAAACTACCATTGTTTGGATTTGGGTAGATTTTAAAAACGAAGTTTTTGCTTGTTTCAATTCCAACAGGTGCTTTTTTTACTAAGTTAAAACCTGCAATAAGCGGATCGTGGTCAGATGAACGATAAGCGATAGGTGAATATAAGTCTTGGGTTTTAAAAGTAAGGGTATAATCAATAATTAAAGGTTCATCACAGTTTACGTGCCATTTGGTGGCACTTGTCATTTGCTTAAACATACTTAGGGTAGCAAATCCATGATCCAAAGAACCTGCCTGGGCATCAAAAACATACGAATAGGTTTCACTGGCAAGGCTTTTCATTCCAGCTGCCCTTAAAATATCCAATGGGTCTTCCTCGCCGTAAGCATTATAATCACCTATCGAAACTATATCACTGTCGTTGGTTTGTTGTATTAAAGTGGCAATAAAATTCAGCAATGCTGAGGATTGTTTTTTACGGGTAGCGTTAAAACATCCCTGTCCGTCCAATTGGTCAAGGTCAAGCGGGTCGGTTGGTGATGCGGCACAACTTTTAGATTTAAAATGGTTCACGATTACGGTAAATTTTTCTGAGTTACCCTTTAACATAAAGGTTTGGGCCAAAGGCGGACGGCCCAATAATGAAAATGATGCATCGTTATGGCTTTTGGATGGGCCAAAAGGCGTTAAAACCGAAAGTTTGTATATCAGTGCAACCTTTATAACATCTGTTCCGGGGTTGCCGTTGGTACCTTTCGAATCGCGGATATAATCATACACTGTGCTTCCATAAGCTGCATTAATACTCGTTACCAAATCTTTAATGGCAGATAAGGTACTATCCCCATCATGTTCCATTTCCATAAGACCAAGCACATCGGCATCCAGGGCTTTTATAGCTGCCACTATCTTTGCTTTTTGTCTCACAAATTCTGGTAAAGTGGCTGCACCTCTTGGTGTTGGAAAACCTCCACCCATACCATCACCATTAAAATAATTCAACACATTCATTCCAACCACCTTTACATTAGATCCGGTAATTGTTGGGGCAGCCGGACGTGCAGCATAGTTTATTTTCAATTGCCCCCCGGCTGGATAAACCCTATAAAAACTAAAACCATAACCAAGCACACCTGTCAGGGTATCAATCGTTGAGCCGCTTCGCAACGTCTTTTCTATTGGATCAATAAATGGAACGGGATTCGGGTTTTGAATGGATAATTTATCACAGATAAGGATTTTGCTTCGGTTGTTAAGGGATTGTTGCGCTAATAAAACCGATATATTAGACTTTCCTGAAAATGTATTTCCTTCCTTAGGGTTATCATTCGGGTCAATAGAGTTGCTTGGATTGAAAAGCCTTCCGTGAACAGAAGCAGTTATTTCACCATATCTGCCTAACTGGTAGTTTTCAGTAACCGTCAGTTGCTGGGTTACTTTTATTTTCATACCCTCATATCTTTCATACACATTCACTGAATCAAGGGGAAACTGAATATTGACTGCCTGAACTGTATTGTTTTTTGAAAGTATTATAACGGAACTTACCTGCGTAAGAATAGTTTGCCCAAATTCTTCCAATACTTTGCCTACAACTTTTACATAATCTCCTTCGGCAACGTTAAAAATAATGTCCTTTATAAAAATACCCTCTGAAGTTTCGGGGTCGCTATCCGGGTTTTTGTCCTGAATATAGAATCCACCCTGTTCGTTTGTTCCCTGAAGGTCGGCAATTACAACCCCTTCCACAGCAACCGTTGAATTTACCATTGCACTTGCAGCACCTTTGCCCTGAACCGCAGATATCAATGTGCTTTGCATATCATCATCAACCAATGAAATTTTAAGGCTTGAGCCTTTTGTTACATTTGTATCTAGGTTTATTATTGAAATATCTCCGGTTTCCAATGATTCTACTTCTGTATCATCTTTAATTTTTAATTGTAAAGTAGCACTCAATTTGCCCTTGGGAATATTTATGGTATCGGTTCCCAGCCACATATAGTCGCCTGAACCAATTCCTGTTCCGGTAAAGGTTATTTTATTTTTTAAATTTACTAAAGCGGTATCGCTTAATGTAAGCGTAATAGTTGCCGTGTCCGATTTGGATTCTGATAAGGATGATTTGTCAGAGCTGATATTTAATTTAGGTTTAATAGTCGGTGCTTTATCTTCAGTTCCCCAAAACCTAATATTGTCAAACCGCCATGTCCCCGCAGTTCCATAAGTGCTGGTGGAACCGGTGGCAGCATACTGGGTTCCAACAAAAGACGAAACCAGAAGGATATGAATTTCAGATTTATTGTTTAAGGAAGTAAATGATTTTAGGTCAATAGTTTTAGCAAACCAGGCAGAACCTGCCGTAATTATAAGGCTGTCCACCTTTGTAAAACTATTTCCATCAGCCGATGCGAATATCATTGTTTTTTTAGAAGCCGTATTGCTGTTGTATTGTTCAAAACTGAAACTAATATCTTTATATCCCTGGGTGGAAAATTTAATTCTAACCCCGGCCTTTTCATTACTTTGAGATTGGGCAGGATAGGTGTTGGTTCCAAATGCTTTGCCTGTGGATGGGTTCCCGGCTACAAAGGATGTAAATGCGGCACCGCCTTCTGCGGCAATGCTACCCTGTCCAGTATCAATGGTATTGGAGGAATTGTCGAAGCCCCATTTGCCAATTAATTTTTGGCCAAAACAAAGTTGGGATAAAGCGATGATTGAGAGAGTAAAAAATGTTTTCATTTATAGTAGTATAATTTTCTGCAAAATGACTTTCCACACCTTAAAGGAAGGTTACGGACAAATTATCTTATGCGGGTTTTAAGGCTATTAAAATGTTAAGGAAGGGTCATTAATAACCAGTTTATTTCATGTTTGCCTTTTAGTTTCATCCTCTTACCTTTGCCCCTCCAAATTCCCAATGTCAAAATTTTATACCCAACTTTTTTTAATAACCCTTATTTGCGGGGCAATCCTCTTTATTTCTGATGTAACAGGTTTTACTCATATCGGTTTAATTGGCTGGATAGCGCTGGCCTTTTTCGCCATACTCACTACCGTTTTAACCAATATGTCTTTACGCTCGGCTGCCAAAAGCGACTCGCGGTTTGTGACCGGGGTAATGGGCGGGGTAGGATTGCGAATGATGTTCTGTGTTTTATTCGTGATTATTTATTGGGTTACGGCCAAAGAAAGGAACACGTTTTTCATCATCTATTTTTTTATTTTATATTTATTTTTCACAGTATTTGAAATTAAATTTTTACTGTCTAAATTGCGACCCGATAACAAGAATGGCATTGAATCCCAAACTAACTGAAAAACAATTTTTTAACTCTCTGGTGAGCCTTAAAAGAAATTTAGTTTTAGTTCTTTTTACGCTGTTTTCAGCGGTAACTTTTGCTTCGCACGATACAGTTGCTCATGAAAATTCAGCTACAGAAGCACATTCAGCTGAAGTTGCCCACGATGAAAATCATAAAGGTAGTCACGAAAAAAAGTTTGATGCCGGTGAAATGATCATCCATCACATTACCGATGCCCATGAAATTCATTTCTTTACCCTGAATGAAGGAAAAGAAAACGAAAAACATTATTCATTATACTTGCCTGTAATAATTAAAGATGAAACAGGTTTTAAATATTTCTCAGCTTCTCATTTTTACCATAACAAAAAAGAAATAGAAGCCGGTGGAAAACATCAGCATTACTATGAGCATGATGGTTATGTGCTTCATGGCGAAAAAATTTATAAGGCAGAAGGAGAACATGGAATTATTTTTAATGCAGAAGGAAAAGTAACCAACGCTTCAGTTTTAGATCTTTCCCCAACCAAGAGTGTGGTAGGAATGTTCATCACTATATTAATTTTAGTATTATTATTTGGTGGTGCAGCCCGCAAATACAAAAAGAATCCAAACATGGCACCAAACGGTGTTCAGGGATTATTGGAACCTTTGGTATTATTTATAAGAGATGAAGTTGTTATTCCGGCTATTGGCCCAAAACATGCCCATCGCTTTATGCCATTTTTATTAACTACCTTTTTCTTTATATGGGTAGCTAATATTTTAGGAATGATACCTTTTATAGGTGGCTTTAATATTATGGGAACCCTTGGGGTTACTATAGTTTTGGCAACCATCGTATTTATAATTACAACTGTAAACGGAAAAGGATATTATTGGACACATATTATGTGGCCACATGGTGTTCCGCTTCCAATTAAATTTATTTTAGTACCTATCGAAATCATTGGTTTATTTATGAAGCCATTGGTTTTAATGATACGTTTAACAGCTAACATGACGGCTGGCCACATTATATTTTTAGCCTTAACAGCTTTGATATTTATATTTGGCGCAACCAGTGAAGGTGCCGGTTATGGCGTAGGAATTGGTTCGGTAGCATTCATGGTATTCATGTATTTTATCGAATTGCTGGTAGCATTTTTACAAGCGTATGTGTTCACGCTTTTGGCAGCCTCTTATTTTGGCTCGGCCTTAGAAGAACCACACCATTAATATTAAACAAAAATTAAAAAACAAATAACAAAACAAACATGGAATTATTAGCTATTTTTCTTCAAACAGTTGTATCTGAAGGTACAGGTTTAGCAGCTTTAGGAGCCGGTGTTGCAGCAGTAGGTGCAGGTATCGGTGTAGGTCGTATTGGTGGTTCTGCATTAGAATCAATCGCTCGTCAACCAGAATCATTGGGTGATATTCGTGCCAATATGATTGTGGCTGCGGCCCTTGTAGAAGGTGTTGCGCTTTTCGCAATTATCATCTGCCTTTTGGTAGTATTGAAGTAATTAAAAATAGCTTTAATCTTGCCCCTGGTGAGATTAAAGCTTTAACTTTTTTAAAACAATTTAACATTAAAAAAACATGTTATCAGCCGGATTAGGTACCATTCTCTGGACCACCATCGCATTTTTAATTGTGTTGATGCTATTGAAAAAAATGGCATGGAAACCCATATTAAATTCGCTTAAAGAAAGGGAAGATTTTATAGCCGACTCAATTAAGTCGGCCGAAAATGCTAACGCTCAACTTTCGCAGCTTAAATCGGACAATGAAAAATTATTGG
>JBJXDS010000312.1:0-16284 GCA_046154525.1 Bacteroidia bacterium | reverse complement strand
GTTAAAAAAATAAGATTTTCTACTCCCCAAAATATTTCGTCCTGAATTTTTTATCCAATTCCTTTTGAGTGTTATTCAAATCTACAGGGCGGCCATCAATCCAGGCGCGGGTAACTTTGGAGGTTTTCATATCCAAAATATCGCCATCGCTTATAATTAGTGTTGCACTTTTACCCACTTCCAGGGTTCCGTAATTTTTATCAATTCCCAAAATTTCAGAGGTATTTTTGGTAATGGCCATCAGGGCTTGTTCTGGGGTAATTCCAAAAGCCACCGAGGTTCCCGCCTGGAAAGGGAGATTGCGTTGTTGCCATGCGCCAACATCAGCAATACAATATAGCACTCCTGAATCGTGAAGGATTTTTGGCAATTTATAAGGCATGTCCACATCATCTTCTGGTAAGGAAGGCAAATTATGGGTTCGGATTAAAACAACGGCCACTTTATTTTCTCTTAAAAATTTTGTTATTAAAAAACTTTCATCTCCGCCAACTATCACCGGAATAATTCCATATTTCTGCATAAACTGAACCGCGCTTATCATTTCTCTGGCTCCATCGGCATGGATAAATACTTTCTTTTTCCCTGAAAATACATCCCGAAACGCTTCCAGTTTTAAATTCAAAACCACAGGTTGGCTATTGCAATAGGTTTTGGCATTGCTGAAAATTTCATCCAAAGCCAATATTTCTTTCTCATTTTGTAGCTTTTCAATATCACCCGGTTCGGCCCACCAACCTCGCTGAACCGACATTCGCGGCCAGTTTATGTGTAAGGCATCATCAGTTTTTACTGCGGCATCTTCCCAGTTCCAGGCATCCAATTGAACTATCGATGAATTGCCCGAAATACTTCCACCACTTGGGGTTATCTGTGCCAAAAGTATCCCATTACTTCGTACGGTTGGGGTAACTTTTGAATCGGTATTGTAAGCAATAATGCTGCGGATGTTGGCATTGTTTAGCCCTACTTCATTATAGTCGCGGGTAGAGCGGACGGCATCTATTTCATTTAGGCCAATGGTGGTGTTGGGGGCTATAAGGCCGGGGTAAACATGTTTTCCCTTAGCATCCACTAATTCATAGTCTCTATAATTTATTTTTTTTAATAAACTATCGAGTGATACTATTTTTCCGTTCACAAACCCAAGGCCTGCATCAGTATAAATTTCTCCATTGCCAATATGAAGCGTGCCGCCCATTAATACAACTGGTTTTATCGGTAGTTTGCCCGGAGTTGGTACCTGGGCTTTGGCCATGATTGAGAATAATAATATTGCAATTAATATTTTTTTCATTTTAAACATTTTCTTTTAAGTCATCCCCCAACCCCCTTCAAAGGGGGACTGTGGCTTCGAGGTATTTCTGTTCGTTAATTCTAAATAATTGTTTGTAACTCATTTCCATATTTCCAATATGACACATTTACAAATTAGTCTTCACAATGCCACTCCGCCTCCAAAGTCTTTGCAGCCTTTTGGGTTCCTTCCCCTTTCTTTTTAGCTGCAATCATCAAAGTTATTAAGCGTTGACGCTCTATCGCTATTTCCGCTCTTTTCTTTAAATCTTCATTTCTGTCAAAATATATTTTTCCATCAACCCAGGTTGTAACAGGTTTTGAATAATTGCTCAAAGGATTTCCATCCCAAAGCACCAAATCCGCATCTTTGCCAACCGTTACACTCCCCACTCTATTATCTATATGCAGCATTTTAGCCGGATTAATGGTTATCATATTCAAGGCTTCAATTTCCGATACATCGCTGTACTTAATTATTTTGGCGGCTTCCTGGTTCAGGCGGCGGCCCATTTCAGCATCATCGCTGTTTATTCCTGTAACTACCCCAACTTTATTCATAATGCCTGCATTGTGCGGAATGGCATCAGCCACTTCATATTTATAACCCCACCAATCGGCAAATGTGCTGGCAGCAACGCCATGTTTTTTCATTTTATCAGCTACTTTATAGCCTTCCAAAATATGGGTAAATGTATTGACTTTAAACCCAAATGTATCGGCAACATGCATCAGCATATTTATTTCGGACTGTACATAACTATGGCAGGTTATAAAACGTTTGCTGTTTAAAATTTCATGCAATGCTTCCAGTTCAAGGTCGGTGCGGTATCCTGGTGTTTTTTTAAGTTCGCCATAGGCTTTCGCCCGTGAAAATCCATCGTAAAAAACTTGCTCCACACCCATACGGGTTTGCGGAAAA
The DNA here is from genome assembly GCA_046154525.1 of Bacteroidia bacterium. Taxonomy (GTDB): domain Bacteria; phylum Bacteroidota; class Bacteroidia; order NS11-12g; family UBA9320; genus JABWCE01. The sequence goes on along the minus strand of JBJXDS010000312.1, from coordinate 14,066 downwards.
CGAACGGTATTAAAATCGCCCCAATTGCTTTGTTTCACGTTTTCACCCAGGGCAAATTTTATAAACCTATGGTCTGTTGGGAATTTTAATTTTTCAGCGGCTTCCCCAAATTTTAATTTTATCAAAGCTGTTTGTCCACCAATGGCATTGGCCGAACCATGCAGCAAATGAGAAGTAGTAACCCCACCGGCCAGTTGCCTGTATATATTCACGTCTTTGGCATTCACTACATCTTCAATCCGAACTTCACTGGTAATGGATTGGGTGCCTTCATTCACTCCTTTTGAAATGGCTATATGGCTATGTTCGTCAATGATGCCGGGGGTTAGGTGCATTCCTGTTCCGTCAATTACCGTGACATCAATATTATCCGGAATTTTAGTCCCTACCGATTGTATTTTTCCATTTCGGATTAGCACATCAGCCTTCTCTAATTTTCCTTGTTCATCGCAGGTCCAAACTGTACAGTTTTTAATTATATAGGTTTTTTGGTTAAGATTATATTGCCATGGCATTGAAAATTTAGGGATAACCATTTCCGTTTTTTTCTTGGTCGAATCCACTGAAACATCAGCTGGACCAAGATAAATGGCCATCAAAGAAACCTGTTTTCCTAAAGAGTCATTTGAAATTAACATGATATCATTCCCTTTTTTATACCCTGATCCACTGGATGATTTTCCATTTTTTAATATTAACTGGTAATTTAAAAATCCATTTTTTATTGCAATTTTAAGTTCGCCCTTTGTCTTGGGCTGCAACTCGGCTTTGGGTTGCCAGGGTTTTCCGCTAATATTTATTTTATAAATTGAATCCTGTAAATTGATTTGATATTTACCCGTATAATCGGTGCCTTGCCAATTAACGATCGTGTTTTGTTTACCCAAAACCCAGTTTTCCAGAATAGTAGTTCCTTCTTTAAAAATATTCCCATCGGTAATAATAAAATTGGCCAACTTGCCAATATCCAGGGTTCCGCATTGGCTTTCGGTTTTTAAAAATGTAGCCGGATTGGTGGTCAACGCTTTCAAGGCATATTCTTCGGGTAGGCCATTTTCAATAGCTTTTCGAAGATTAGGCCAAAACTTATCCTGCTTTTTCATTCCACTAAGAGTTAATGAAAACTCAATTCCGTTCTTATATAAAATTGCCGGGTTAAAAGGAGCCATTTCCCAATGCTTCATTTCCATAAGGCTAACCAGGCGGGCATCCAGCGGGTCTTCCACATCATAGGCATCCGGAAAATTTAAAGGAATTATTAAAGACGCATTCGTGTTTTTTACTTCCTGAACAAACTGGTATTCATCGCCATTCCCTCTTATAATATATTGGATGCCAAATTCATCCCCAACTTTATCGGCTCTAAAAATATCCTGTACATCCGAAGCTTCAAAAAAATGAGGAAATGCGCTTGATAAATTATATGCCTCTAATGATAAATTGGTTTCATTTGGTTTGACTGTTTTATACCATTTGGCATCGTAATTAAATTGCCTTAACAAAGCAATACTTCCCATTAAACTACCTGGATAATCCTGGGTTGAAATTCCTTTATTAAACGAAAAATAATGTCCCGCATTTGAATTAATAATTTGTTTTTGTTCTGTTTCATCACCCAAAGCAATCACAGAACCTGTTCCTCTGGCTATTCCATTTTGCTGGTGAGAGGCCACTAAACCAAAACCTAAATCGCGCAAGGTTTTCGAATCCTCGGTATTAATGCTGAATAGTTCAAAAGCCTTTATTTCGGGGTGTATGGCCTCGTTCCAATACCATGCTCCTTTTTTAGATGAAAGAAATTGAGGGCCGGGCTCATTGGTTTTATTCTGTAATTTGGGAATTCCATATTGCGACCATGCATCAATAAAAGAAGGATAAATCCATTTGCCTTTCAGGTCAATAACTTTTGCGCCAACCGGAATTTTAATACCCGAACCTGCCGCTGTTATTTTTCCTTTTTCAATTATTAAAACAGCATTTAGTATTTTGGTTTGTGGGTCTTTTACCAAGGTACAATTGGTAAAAGCGGTGATGCCTTCATAATTATCTACTGCTCCGTTTACCGGGGCTCCGGTTTGAGCAAAAACATTTTGACTAAATAGAAATAAAATTAAAATATGAATTAAATTTTTAAACCGCATTTTAAAAAAAATTAATGTCCCGCTACCTGGTTTTTATCAATATCAACTCCCTGATTTTTTAAGTCCCTTTTTACCTTTAAAGCAAACCATGCCAAAAAAGCAAAACAAACTACCGCTACCCAATAACTGCTGTGAATATCCGTTTGGTCGGCAATATATCCCTGCAATGGAGGAATTAAAGCCCCACCCAATATCATCATTATTAAAAATGAAGAACCCTGCCCTGTAAACTTGCCCAACCCTGTAATACTCATGGCAAAAATACAAGGCCAGCCTATGCTGCAACACAAGCCTCCGCATAAAAAGGCAAACAATGAAATTGTTCCTGTGGTAAACAAACCTACCAACATGGCCACCATTCCTAAAACAGAAAATATAAATAACATGCGGGCCGGTTTTTCCTGGCTCATAAAAATTCCGGCAATAAGAATGGCTATGCAAAACGCATAACTATAAAGTTCAGTTACATCGCTTCCCCGTAAATTATTAACAAACAAAAACAAACCAAAGGCAATGTAAGGAAGTATGATTGTTAAAATTATTTTAGTATTTTTTTGCAAATTAAAAGCACTCACCGCCCCTGCCCAGCGGCCTATCATAAGGCTACCCCAATACAGAGAAATAAAAGGTGAAATTTGAGAATCCTCCAGTCCGCCAAAATCTGGGGTTTTAAGCAAAGCCCCCAAATTGCTCTGAATAGTAACTTCTACCCCTACATATACAAATATGGCCACCATGCCCCATTTGAGTTGTGAAAATTTAAAAACCCCCAGGCCGGGCTCAAAAGGCTCGGTAGAATTAACCACGGGCAATTTTGAAAAATATAAAAGTAGAGCCGCTGCCAAAAAAACGCCGGCCAACATCCAGTAAAGTGAACTTACCGAAGCCGTTGTTGCTGAACTTTCAGCTGATTTATTCAAATCGCCAAACAGTAAATAGCCTACCAAAACCGGACCTAATAATGTTCCGAAAGAGTTTAAACTCCCGGCCAAATTAAGTCGGTGTGAACCTCCCTCGGGATTTCCCAGAGCCACCACAAATGGGTTGGCTGCAGTTTGCTGTAACGAAAAACCTAAAGCTATTACAAAAAACGCACCTAGTATAAATTCAAACGAACCGCTGTTTAAAGCCGGAATCATTAATAACGCCCCGACTACAGAAATAAAAAGTCCGTAAATAATCCCTTTTTTGTAACCCATCTTATTCAAAAAATCAATTTTACTCATTTGCGAAGCCAACCATAAAGCGAATGAACCAAAAAAATAAGCGGCATAAAAAGCTGTATCAATCAACTGTGATTGAAACTGGTTAAGGTTAAAATGGGTTTTGCAAAATGGGATAAAAATACCATTGCTGGCCGCTAAAAATCCCCAGAAAAAGAATACAGTAATAATGGTTATAAGCGGTGCATTGCTACTAGTGGATTGGTTTTTTTCCATATTTAATTTAGATTTGGTTATGGACAAAGGTATTAATTTACTTCAAAGAAAAAATTCATTGATTGCCGTTATAAATTTTTAAAGGCCCGTTGGTTAGTAGCGGTAATAAACGCTTTTATCTTCCTTAATTTTTAACCTTCTTTGCGGCAGATGTTAAGTGGTAAAGGTAAATTCAATTATGCTTATTGGATTCTCCCCATTTTGGTTTACCTGATCACATTTGGGTTTGCCGAATTGTTGGCATGGATTGGGAGTTGTCATGGTTGGTGGGGCTATTGTTGGTCAAGGTATGACTCAGGACTTTATTTAGAAATATCTGAAATTGGCCATACCCTGTTTCCTTGTGGAATAGAACAAGGCTATGCCCCCGGCTCAAATAAATGGTGCGGCAATGCAGGATGGGCCCCTTTTTACCCCTTTTTAATTTACCTTTTTCATCTGGTTTCAGGGCTACCATCATCCGTTTGTGGCGTGGTGCTCTCCCACTCGTTTTTCATTGGGTTCCTATATGTTTCAGCACTAATTATTAAAATTCAATCGTTCAAATTTTCAAATTGGCTCACTTTATTTATATGTGCCCTTTGCCCTGGAGGTATTTATTTTTTTAGCATCTTCCCCATCTCATTACTTATTTTACTTATTAGCTTTATTTTTTGGTCTATTAGCATAAAAAAGTTTCAGTATTCTATAATTCCAGCACATCTCATAGCCATTTCTTATAGTTCGGCCATCATAATATTTTTTAGCATTGGAGTTTATATGATTTACATGTTTTTAATAGATTGGAAAAATAAAAAACTTTTTGATTTTTGGTTAGAAATAAAACGGCAATGGTGTTTGGAAAATTCGTACCGCGCCATTTTTTTAAATATTTTAATTCCCGGACTGCTTGGTTTACTAAGCCTTTATTTCTACGATTGGATGGTAACCGGCAGATGGGATGCCATGTATATGGTGCAAAATAAATATGGCCATTTATTATATAGCCCATTTAAGCACCTTGAAAAACATTACCAGTTTTTTATTTCACATATAAATACCATAGAAGCCTGGATTGATTTTCACAATATTTTTTTCTTTTTCGCCATGCCATTACTTATTTATGTGCTGGCAAAAAATAAAAACCCTCTTACCCCATTATTAATTATTTACACTTTAATTATGTGGTATATTCCTTTTAGTATTGGTATCAATGTTTCCTTATACCGCAGTATTGCGCTGTTGGCTCCGGTAATGGCATTTATAAATCCAGTTGGTAATTTTAAAAAAATTGTGATGCTTGCCATTTTTGGTGTTTTTTACTATTTCCTTGGAATATTATTTTTTCAAAGTATCCTGCATTAAAACTTATAAAAAACGGTGTTGTATTTAAAGGATAAAATCCTATTTTTGCAGCCCTGTTTAAAAAACTGTGGATTCGTTAAAGAACTACAACATTGAGTTTGTAAAATTAAAATTAGGGGAACATCATTTTGATTACGAAATTGAAGATTCCTTTTTTAATATTAAACTAAATTCATTAATTGAACGGGGAAATATTAACGTTCATTTACTTATTGATAAAAAAGAAAGGCTGATGGACTTGCACTTCACAATTGAAGGAATAGTAAAAACCGAGTGCGATGTTTGCCTCGATAATTTTGATTTACCCATCAAAGGTTCAGAAACTGTTTTGATAAAAATAGAAGAAGAACCAAAAGAAAGTGATGGTGAAATCTTATATCTGGGTCCAAATGAAATTTCATTTAATGTGTACGACCATATTTATGAAATAATTTGCACCGCCATACCTATGGCCAAAACATGTAAGGATAATGTTCCAAAATCAAAAAACTGCAATCCCGACATGTTAAAATTTTTATCAGAAAGTAAAAACAGTGATAACACTATTGAAACACAAACCGATCCCAGATGGGAGAAGTTAAAAAATATTAAAAACTAAAAGATATGGCACATCCCAAACGAAAAATTTCCAGAACCCGCAGGGACAAACGTAGAACTCACGATAATCTTGGGTTTAAACAAATATTTACCGATCCTAAATCGGGCGATACCTCCTTGTATCACCGGGTGAATATGGAAACCGGTATGTACCGTGGCGTTCAGGTTATCGAAGTTAAAACTTCTTAATTTTTTAAAATTACTAAATAAATAATGTCGCGTATCCGAATAGGATTAGATGCAATGGGTGGAGATTATGCTCCAACCGAAGCTATTAAAGGTGCATTTAAGGCAGCAGGTCAGTCCGACTTTGCCAACGTGGATATTGTATTGGTTGGCGAAAAAAAAGCCATTGAAGATTCTCTCGCATTCTTAGAAATTACCCACCCCTTCGAAATTATTGATGCTCCTGATACCATTAGCATGAGCGAACATCCTACCAAAGCCGTTTCAGCCAAGCGAAACTCAAGTATAATGGTGGGATTAAAAATGCTTATGGAAGGAAAGTTAGATGGGTTTGCAAGTGCTGGAAATACTGGTGCAATGATGGTAGGTTCACTTTACACCGTTCGTACTATTGATGGCATATTCCGTCCGGCTATTTCTACTATTTTGCCTCGCCCTTCGGGTAAGCATGGGGTAATGTTAGACGTGGGAGCTAATGCCGATGTAAAACCCGATGTTTTGGTTCAGTTTGCCAATATCGGGGCTATTTATGCTAAATCCATAATGGGTATTGAAAATCCAACAGTAGGTTTATTAAGCATAGGAGAAGAAAAGGAAAAAGGAAATATTTTAACTCAGGCCACTTATCCTTTGCTGGAAGATGACCGGTACATTAATTTTATAGGCAATGTGGAAGGGCGTGATTTATTTACCGATAAAGCCGATGTAGTAGTGTGTGATGGTTATACTGGAAACGTTGTTTTAAAAGCTTGCGAAGGCATGTGTTACCAGTTGATGAAACGGGGGGTTAAAGACGATTATTTAAATCAATTCAATTTTGAAAACTATGGGGGTTCACCTATTTTGGGTGTAAACAAACCGGTGATAATAGGTCATGGTATTTCTAAAGCCAAAACCTTTGTAAATATGCTGAAACTTACACAAGACGTGATCGTTTCAAATCTTATTGATAGCATAAAAGCACAGTTGTAAGCACAATTTTTTTATTTTTAGTTTTTTAAAAATCGGATTACAAGGGCATTTTTTATTTCCTGATTATCCAACTTTAAAACCCTATCTTTTTTTGTTTTAAACAATTACATTTGCCGCCTTATTTAATTATTTAATAAATGTCTAAAATTCAGGCTGCAATTACCGCTGTGGGGGGCTATGTACCCGAAAAAATACTTACCAATAAAGACCTTGAAAAAATGGTGGATACCACCGATGATTGGATACAAACCCGAACCGGTATAAAAGAAAGACATATACTGGAAGATGGTAAGGGTATGTCGGACATGGCTGCAATAGCGGTAAACGAATTATTAAAAAAAAGAGGTATTAGCGCCCTTGAAATAGATATGGTGATTTGCAGCACCATAACCGGCGACCTTATTTTTCCGGCTACATCAAACATAGTTTGCGATAAGGTAGGAGCAAAAAATGCCTGGGGATATGACTTGGCTGCAGCTTGTTCTGGTTTTTTATTTGGATTGGAAACAGGTTCATTGTTTATAGAATCAGGAAAATACAAAAAAGTAATTGTAATTGGCGGTGATAAAATGTCGGCTATATTGGATTATACCGACCGAAATACCTGTATAATTTTTGGCGATGGGTGTGGGGCAGTTTTGTTAGAACCCAATGAGGAAGGCCTTGGAGTTTGCGATAGTATACTGAGAACCGATGGCTCAGGCCGCGAATTTTTACACCAAAAAGCAGGCGGCTCATTAAAACCACCAACCCTAGAAACCATAGCAGCTCGTGAGCATTACGTTTATCAGGAAGGGAAAACTGTTTTTAAATTTGCAGTAACCAATATGGCTGACGTGAGCAAGGAAATAATGGACCGAAACAATCTAAAACCCGAGGACATAAATTTTTTAGTAGCGCATCAGGCCAATAAGCGAATTATAGATGCCACTGCCGACCGCATGGGTGTGGGCTCTGATAAAGTATTGATGAATATTCAACGCTATGGCAACACAACCAATGGAACATTGCCATTGTTACTTTGGGATTTTGAAAAACAATTGAAAAAAGGGGATAATCTCATCCTTTCTACCTTTGGTGGGGGTTTTACCTGGGGTAGTATTTATTTGAAATGGGCCTATAACTCATAAATTAACCATTCTGCAGGATTCATAGATTCTGGAATTACTTATTTTTTTATTCATCTTTTTTAAACAAGTTGGGGAATTTATTATTTTGAAAAATCATGCTTAAAACAATCCCTTGATTAACTTTACCTTTGTGCCACAAAACCATGACCCCTCCCGAATCCATTTCCGACACCAATACCCAGCATGCTTCGCAGCCTGGCACCGATTTGCCAAATGATTTTAAAAATCCCCCGAAGGCAAGGAAAATAGAAACTATTTTAGAAAAACACGGCGACAAACGGGTGGATAATTATTATTGGCTCAACGATCGGGAAAATCCGGAGGTAATAAGTTATCTGGAAGCCGAAAATAAATATACCAAACAGGCCCTTAGCCATACCGAAGATTTTCAACTAAAACTGTACGATGAAATAGTGGGCCGAATAAAGCAAACCGATGAATCTGTACCATATAAATCAAACGGATATTGGTATTACAATAGGTTTGAAGAAAAAAAAGAATACCCTATCTATTGCCGAAAAAAAGATTCTTTAGACAATCAGGAGGAAGTTCTTTTGGATGTAAATGTATTGGCTGAAGGTCATGCTTATATTGATGTGGCTGGGCTAAGTATAAGTCAGGACAATAAGCTTTTGGCGTACGGTGTGGATACCTTAAGCCGACGGATTTATACTATATATTTTAAAAGCTTGGAAACTGGTGGAATGTTAACCGATACTATTGAAAACACAACAGGAGGATGCAGTTGGGCGGCTGACAACGAGCATGTTTTTTACTCCGTAAAAGATGAACAAACCCTTAGATCATTTCAAATTTACAAACGAAAAATTGGTGTAAAAGATTCTGAATTGGTGTATGAGGAAAAGGATGAAACTTTTAATACTTACGTGTATAAAAGCAAATCGAAAAAATACTTAATCATTGGCAGCGATAGCACACTTACCAGCGAATATCGCATATTGGAAGCCGACAATCCTAAAGGTAAATTTAAAATTTTTGAACCCCGAACCCGGGGCCATGAATATGGCATAGCCCATTTCGAAGATAAATTTTATGTAACCACTAACGATAAGGCCCAAAATTTTAAACTGATGGTAACCTCTGAAAACAAAACAGGGATGAAACATTGGAAAGAAGTAATAGCCCATAGGGACGATACCTTATTGGAAGGCATTGAATTATTTAAAAACTACATGGTGGTGGACGAACGCCGAAATGGTTTGACCCATTTGCGTGTAATAAACCATCTGGATAAATCGGAACATTATTTGGATTTTGGTGAAGACGCCTACAGTGCCGGAACTTCGGTAAACCCAGACTTCGACAGTGAATGGTTACGATTTAGCTATACCTCACTTACAACACCTAACAGTATTTTTGATTACCATTTACAAACCCGCGAAAAAAAATTATTAAAACAGCAGGAAGTGGTAGGTGGCTACAATGCTGAGGATTATAAAACCGAACGCCACTATGCTGCGGCTTCTGATGGAACCCAGGTCCCGATTTCACTGGTTTATAAAAAGAGCTTTAAAAAAAATACAAAAAATCCTTTATTGCTTTATGGCTATGGTTCCTATGGAGCCACTATGGATGTGTACTTTAGTTCGGTGCGGTTAAGTTTGTTGGATAGAGGTTTTACATTTGCCATAGCTCACATCCGCGGCGGACAGGAAATGGGAAGGCAATGGTACGAAGATGGTAAACTCTTAAATAAGAAAAACACCTTTACCGATTTTATAGATTGTGCTAATTTTTTAATTTTAAAAAAATACACAAGCCCTGAGCATTTGTATGCCATGGGCGGTAGCGCGGGAGGATTATTAATGGGTGCGGTTGTAAATTTAAGTCCTAAACTTTGGAAAGGCATTGTAGCCCAGGTTCCGTTTGTGGATGTGGTTACAACCATGCTGGATGATACCATACCACTTACCACAGGCGAGTATGACGAATGGGGGAACCCCAACGATAAAACCTATTACGATTACATAAAATCGTACAGCCCTTACGATAATATAGAAACCAAAGATTACCCAACCATGCTAATAACCACAGGCCTGCACGACAGCCAGGTGCAATATTGGGAACCTGCCAAATGGGTGGCCAAGCTGCGGGAATTAAAAACCGATACCCATAAAATTTTATTATTTACCAATATGGAAGCCGGCCACGGTGGAGCTTCAGGACGGTTTGAACGATTTAAAGAAGTAGCTTTGGAATATGGGTTTTTGTTGGATTTGGAAGGGATTGGAGAGTAGTATTAATCCATTGATCAACACCCCTTAAAAAATTATTTTGTGATGACTATTTTCTTATTTATTATTCCTTGACCAGTTGTTAATTGGATGATGTAAACTCCTTCATTCAATCCTTGAATATCTAGCACATAATTAGTATTGTTTTGCCTCGATATTAAAAAAGGGATGGTTTTACCTTGCATATCTTTAATTTGAATTAACTCTGTTTCTAATTTAACATTTGAAAGCTCAATTTCAATAAAATCATGAGAAGGGTTTGGATAAACTTTAATTAAATCTGAAGTTCTATTACCAATAAAGGCACTTTGTTTTGATAAAGTTACTGTCCATATTTTCGTAGATTTATCCGAGGCTGTTACTGTATATTTAACAGGTTTGGTAAAATCTTTTGCCACACCTGAGCCTGGATTGATACTTGCAAAACTGGAAATTGAAATGTTTGGTGTTAATGAAGTCAAATCAACCGATTCATTTATAGTGGCGATTACCGTTGAGGAAGACGCATCAATGAAAGGGGTTCCGATTATTTCATTTACCGAAAATCCAATAATATCTTTTGCTGAAAGAGGAATTCTTGTAATTTTAATATCAAGCAAATATGTTCCATACCCTTCCTTATTATCCGGTGATACAAAAAAATAATAGGTTGCTCCTCCCTTAACCTGAATGTAATTTGGAATTATACTGTCGTAGGTATCTGACCATAAACCACCGCTTGTAATTATATTAAAAAAGGCATCCGTTGTATAGGTTTCTTCGTTATCAGAACTTTTAGCATCCTGAAGTCTTGCACTAATTAAATAATTAAATCCCGAGGGTAGGACAATTTTATAATAATCTAAATCGGATTTTTTGTTAAGATTGGAGCCTGTAGTTTTAACTTCTGCAGTATCGTTTTTGAAAACCACAGGTAAAGCATAAGAATTATCAAACGTATTATTAATTTCATATTTATCTGGCTTATAGGGTTGAGGTACAACAGTTATTTCAAAAATATTTTTAAAATATCGTGATCCTGCTAACTCCCAATTTTTGGCCGAATCAGCCTTAAATTGTATAGCCAGAAGGTATTTACCTGGATTTGACATTATTTCTGAACTAGCAAATTTAAGATACGGTGTAGGGTAAGAATTATTATAAACTAATCCTTTTGTTTCAAAAAAGGTATCAATAATTTCCTGAAGAGAACTATCCAAATTCAAGAGGCTTGCCCTGTATTGACCGCGAAAAGTTACTCTTTCTTTATTTAGTAAATTCAAGGTAACAATAACAGGTTCTTCCTGCATTAATTCACTGCGATTTATTTTTATTTCAGAATAGACATACAAATAATTCGGATGCAGTACTTCAAAAGCAAATTCATCAGAAATGCTGTTATTCGAAGCATCAACCCTTTGCCAAATACCTCCAAATGGTTTGAAATACATTTCAAGATTAAATACCCCGGAAATCAAGGAATCACTTCCTTTAAAATTAAAAGTCAAATTATTTTTATAAGTGGCATTAGGGGTCAGGCAATTGAATTCCTGAAATGAATCAGCATATTCAATAAACTTATGATTTCTATCAAAAATGGCCACGCAATAGGTACCGCACATATCATAATTTCCTTTATTTGCAATATTTGTGGTAACAGAAAACCCTTCCCTGTAATTTATTTTAGACTTATTGGCTTTCAAATTCAAGGTTATTACTGGATTGTATTTTTTTGGTGTTGACGGTTCAATTCCTATTAAAGCATCTTGTTTATCAGTGTATTTAGCACTGCCGGGATTCAAAGAATTAATAGAAAAAAAACCATCATAATAACCTCCCCAGCCCCAATTAAAATGTAAATAAGAATTATTGTCATACCCATCTCCAATGAAAGCATGGGCTCCTGTTCCTTCCCCGGTATATATAATTGGCCTACCTGCATCAAACTCTAGTTTTACTAGACTGAACCATTGAGCCTCAGTGTAATTTTTTCTAATGACTCCTTTCATTGTTGACTTATACCCAAAATAAGTCTTTAACGCCGTCTCGGCACATGGCGGACTACCTGTTCCTCCATAATAAACATAAGCACCACTACCGTTTACATGATAATTCATATCCACACTTACCCCGCAATGATACATTAGGGTAGCCGCTTCTTTGTCGGGAGAAGTAACTTCATGAGGCATTATAAACCAATTGTATGTTGTTGCTCCAAAATTCGCACTTTGTTTTCCATAAACACCATGCGTATATGAATGTGAACCTGTACCTTTTGAAGGATAATTCCAAAATTTCATTACCTGTGCCATGGCTGTTGCCACACATCCGGTTGGTGTACTCTTTTTTTCTGTTGGGTCATAAAGCGGGCAAAGGTCATTATAATAGGGCCACTGGTTCCATTTGGTTTTAACAAGGTATTCACCAGCCCCTTTTTTATTTAGTTTCTGTAGGCCAATAGTTCCGGCGTATAAATCAGCCCATTGCTTACTAATTTCGGGTGTGGCTAATAAATTATTATCAATAACAAAACCAATTTGGCTACTGTATCCTTCAAGCCAACTCTCGACATGTTCCGGGATATTATTTGGTTCAAATCCCTTTTCATCTGAATAGGCTAGGATTGGTAATACAACATCATCAGCCGATACAATAATAAAGCCGTTGTTCTGATTAATATTAAATACAAAAAAATAATTGGCGGAGGTTTTTTCTGTTATTCCCTTAGAAATTGATACAGAAGTATAAACCAATTCAAGACTGCTATTTTTGCCAAACGTATTAGAATTTAATTGGGTCTTCATAAAATTATTTCCAACAATTTTAGCCGTATTGACGTCTACAGGTTTACTAAAACTATGGACTAAAAAGGAAAAATTTAAAAGAAAAAATAGAATTTTTTTTCTCATTATGTCATGTTTATTTACCAATCACTAATAGAAATTCAAATATAGCTGAAAATTTAATTTTTATTTTTTTTTACTCCGCCCGTTTCACAACTAAATAATAATCGCCATCCAATTTTCGGTAGCCGTATTCATAACAAAAATAATAAGTATTACCTGTTTTGGTATTAAGGATATGAGTAAAGTAATCAAAACTGAAATTCTGTGAAGTCAACTTTTTTGCAGGAATTGTTGCTTTTCCCTCTTCGTTGGTTATGGATTCCTGAAGAATGCGGCGGTTTTTGCGAAGCGAATTATTAATGTTTCGCATCAGGGACGTGGTATCGCTGTTTTGGCGATTGTTATAATTATTTCTGCAGGCATCGCTGCAAAATTTTTTATCGGCCCGGCCTAATATTTTGGTTTCACAGTCCAAACAATATTTAGTTTCCATAGTGTTTTTATTTTTCTGCCACTAAAACACAAAGTCACAAAATTTCACTAATTTTTTGTGGGGCTTTCGTGATTTAGTGCTTTAGTGGCAAAGAGTTATTCAAAAGTAATCAAAAATATTTACCCGACAACAAACGGTTACAAATAGTTGTAAAAGACTGTAAACATTTCTTAACCGAATCGAACAAAACAGCCACCACATCTTTGTACTGCCTTTCGGATGAAAAGAAAGGATTAACGAAAAATAAGTTTAACCATTTAATTAAAAAAAACATGAACACATTAAGAAACTCTGTACGCCTTTATGGCAATGTAGGAAAAGAACCAGAAGTAAAAACTTTTGAAAGCGGAAACAAAGTAGCCACATTTACATTAGCCACCACCGAACGCCGCAAAGATCAACAAGGAAATTGGTCCGATGAAACCACCTGGCACAATTTGGTAGTTTGGGGTAAACCTGTTGACGTTATTGAAAAATACGTAAACAAGGGCGACAAATTATCGGTAGAGGGCCGCCTGACCAACCGCAGCTATGAAGCCAAAGATGGCACAAAAAAATATTTTACTGAAATAGTTGTAAACGATTTTTTATTAATGGGTTCGCCCAAAGGTAAAGTAGCAGTTGCCGGCGAAGTAGCAGAGGCTGATGATGAAGGGAATCTGCCTTTCTAATTAGTTTTTTAAA
>JBJXDS010000311.1:0-23963 GCA_046154525.1 Bacteroidia bacterium | reverse complement strand
TGAACATTATGGGGCTTGATATCAATGACGATAGCCTTAAAAATACTCCGGGAAGAGTAGCACGAATGTTTATTAATGAAAACTACAAAGGACTTAACCCGGCTAATAAACCTCATATAACCTTGTTTGAAAACAAATACAACTACAAGCAAATGGTTATTGAAAAAGATATTTCGTTTTACAGCAATTGTGAACATCATTTCGTTCCTTTTTTTGGTAAAGCCCATATTGGATATATTTCAAGTGGTGTGGTAGTAGGCCTATCCAAATTAAATAGGATAGTAGATTATTATGCCAAGCGGCCACAGGTTCAAGAAAGGCTAACCATACAAATAGCCAACGAACTAATGGAAGCATTAAAAACTGAGGATGTGGCGGTAGTTATCGAAGCAAAGCATCTTTGCGTTTCGAGCCGTGGAATAAAAGACGATACCAGTCTTACAAGTACCTCCGCCCTATTTGGAAGATTTTTGGATGCTGATACAAGAAGCGAGTTTATAAGACTTATTGGAAAGTAAGGTTTTAGAGTCAGCCTCTGTTATAAGCTAAAAGTAGATAAACTTGCTATTTAAATTTTGATGTTAATTTTGGGGCGATGCAACATTATATCTACCTTAGCCGTCTTCAATCACACCACTACCTATCATGCGAAAAATTATACCTCTGTTAACTATCTTTTTATCATTATCTGTCATTGCCCAAAAAAGATTACTCACCTATTCTCCATCCTATGTTCCAGTATTTTTAAACCAATCGGGCGATACCCTATCCAAAGCCTTGATAGGAGGATTAAATCAGCCTCAGTTTCAGGCCTTGGATATTAATAATGATGGCAAAAAAGATTTAATAGTTCATGACCGTACCGGAGGTTTTTTTATGCCTTTTATAAATACTGGTAATAATGATATTACCACCTACAAATACAGTCCAAATTTTGTGAGTAGTTTCCCTATCATTCAAAAAGGCTGGGTACTGTTTGTAGATTATGACAATGACGGCAAAGAAGATTTATGGGCATCCATTGATTTTAAGGCTGTACTGTTCAAAAACGTTACAAAAACAGGTGACAAATCGGTTAAGTTTCAAAAAGTAGGCCCCTACCTTAAAGCTTATAAATATAACGGTGGTTTGGATACCGTTAATTTTGCATCCAGTTTTAATAATATTCCGGCAATTGGAGATGTAGACGGAGATGGAGATGTTGATTTTTTTTCATACGAAGCCGGAGTGGGTCAAATGCTTTTGTATCGCAATATGTGTATTGATTTTAAATTACCTCTCCATCCACCAGTATTTGATTTTGCTGATTTTTGTTGGGGAAATTTTAGAGATACATCATTTGATGGAGTAAAAGTATTTGCGTGTCCATTTAAATATTACCGAAAAAAACACAGTGGTGGGTCGGCCTTGTTATGGCTTGATAATGACAACGACGGAGATATGGATTTATTGATGGGGAATGCCGATGGAAAAAATATTATTTTTTTAAAAAATGGCAAAAAGGATTTTAACCTAACTCAGGATAGTATTATTTCCTATGATGGTCATTGGCCAAAAAATTCAACCCCAGTGCAACTCAGCTCATTTCCTGCTTCATTTATGCTAGATGCCGATGGTGATGGAGTAAAAGATATAATAGTGGCCCCCAATCAGGCAGAGCAAACCTCTAAAATAGAACAATCTAAACAGGTACAGTTTTATAAAAATAAAGGTACAAACTCACTTCCCGATTTTCAATTACAAAAGAAAAATTACTTCACAGATAAATTTTTAGATCATGGCGGCTACACAGCCCCTGTGCTAAAGGATATAGATAGTGATCAGGATTTGGACCTTATTATTGCCACCAATGCCGACCATGCAAAAACTGGTAATAAAACCTATCATTTGGTTTTGTACAGAAATATAGGTTCAAAAACAAAACCCGTTTTTAAATTAGAAGATGAAGATTTATGGAAAATCAGTAAGGATTCATTACAATTATTAGCTGTTACTTTTGGTGATATTAACGGAGATGGATTGCCTGATATTATAGCCGGTGACTATTCGGGAGGTATTAGTTATTATAAAAACACAGGTTCTTCCACTAGTTGGGGTTTTACCACTATTACGCGCAATTATTTAAATCTTAATGTGGGCCAAAATAATTCACCCCAATTAATTGATATGGATAAAGACGGGAAACTAGACCTTGTTATTGGTGAACGGGACGGAAATTTTAATTATTACCGAAATACAGGAACTCCGTTTAGCCCACAGTTTACTTTGGTGGACGATACCCTTGGAAATTTTTTAGCCAATGAACTTGTTTGGCAACGAATTAATTTTAGAGACACCCTCGTTTATTACTACGAAGGCTATGCCGCCGGGGAAATTAGTGACTTGGATAATGATGCCAAATACGACATGGTATTTGGCGGCCTCGAAGGAAGGGTTAGGGTAATGAAGTTTAACGACATTGGTCAAAAACAATTCAATGAGGATACAACCGTTCTTTTTGACTCATCCTATATGCGATATAACAAAACTGACTATGGCAACTTTACCCGCCCTGCTACTGGTGACCTTGATGGTGACGGGGTAAAAGATATTATAGTGGGCAACGACCGGGGAGGCATTCATTTTTTGAAAGGAAAAGTTGAGATATTAGATGCTGTGCAAATTCGCAAAAGGAATGAACCTCTAGTTTACCCTAATCCAACGAATGGCTCGCTGTTAAACATTAGTAAAAGGAATGCTGAAGAATTTACATTTAGTTTATATGATTTGAGTGGTAAGCTTATTCTTTCCGAAATTTCAGGAGCCGGCCATATAAATCATATAATACAACTTGGCGATTTAAGCAATGGCTTGTATTTCCTTCAATCCTTTTCAAAAAACGGCGATACGTATTATTCAAGGGTTTTTGTTTCTAAATAGGGAAGCCTTCGCTTTTACCTAAGTCTTCCCTTATAAAAACAGAACTTTTTCCTTTTCTTTGCGGCTTGCCGTTTAAACCAGATTTTTCTCAAATTATTATTTCAGGGGCAGGGCCTGCGGGTTCTGCAGCCTCCATGTTTTTATCTAAAGCGGGGGTAAAACATACCTTAATTGAAAAGGCCGTTTTTCCTCGCGATAAAATTTGTGGTGATGCACTTAGCGGCAAAGTAATGAGTGTGCTTCGCCTGTTTGATGAAAAAGTAGCCAACGAACTATCTGATAATCATAAACTTTTTCATCCCAGCAAAGGAGTAATATTTGTATCGCCTAATAACACCAGACTTTCTATCCCTTTTAAAGAGGAATACCAACCGGCTGATAAAGCTCCGGGTTATGTGGTTAAAAGGATTGATTTTGATAATTTTTTATTCAGCAAAACCCACTCACCTTTTTGCCACGTTATTCAAAACTGTGAACTGAAAGAAATAGAAAAGACTAAGGATGGCTTAGAGCTAACTTGTTTTTATAATAATTCGCAAACAAACGTAAAAACAAAGCTGCTGATAGCCGCTGATGGAAGCCGCTCAATTGCTGCCAAAAAATTAGGTGGAATACTGCTGGAACCAGCCCATTATTCAGGAGGGATAAGGGCTTATTATAGCGGGGTAAAAAATTTAAACACGGAAGGATATGTGGAATTAATTTTTATAAAAAAATACCTGCCGGGTTATTTTTGGATATTCCCTATGCCCGATGGCAAGGCCAATGTAGGTGCCGGAATGCTTACTAAAGAAATAAGTAAAAAACGGCTCGATTTAAAAAAAATGATGTTGGACACCATTGAAAATGATCCTGAAATTTCAAAACGTTTTGAAGGGGCGGTATTAGAAGGAAAAATAACAGGTTGGGGCTTGCCTTTGGGATCCAAAAAAAGAAAACTGAGTGGCGACAATTTTATCCTTTGTGGCGATGCCGGTTCATTGATAGATCCTTTTACAGGCGAAGGTATTGGCACTGCCATGCTAAGTGGGAAAATAGCTGCCGACATATCTCAAAAAGCGTTAGCTGAAAATAATTTCTCATCATCGTTTATGGAACAGTATGATAAACTGTTGTATGCTAAAATTTGGAAAGAAATAAGCCTTAGCTATATGCTTCAAAAATTATCCAAATGGTCGTGGCTTTTTAATTTTGTGGTGGGCAAAGCCAGCAGGAACATAGAGCTGCAGCGAATGATAACCAGCATGTTTTCCAATTTGGATTTGCGCAAGCAGTTTGCCAATCCCATGTTTTATTTACGGCTTTTGTTTAAGCGATAGTTACTTAGTCGAACCTCAAAAAGTTGTTAAAAAAAAGTAAATAAGAGTTGTAGAGGGCAAAGCCCTCTAATAGAAGAATTTTTTTAATCAAAATTCGCAAGCATTTTAATAAAATTGATCAAAACCTTGCAAATAAATTCATCTTAATTTTAACATGGAATAGCTTGGTTATTGGGCAGAAATAGTTTTTAAGGTTGACTAATTATTAATAAAAATCCGTTGGTTGTATATGGAGGTATTATAGCTAATTGTTAAAACATAAATACCGTTCCTAAAGTTAGATGTTTCTATTTCTAAATTTTGGGGTGAATCGACTGGATAGATTTGGCTAAACAAATTTCTGCCGGCCATATCAGTTAGTGTAATTTTTATGGGCTGTGTTACAGTCAATAATTCCACTTTCAATTTTCCAGGCGGCGTTTTAACAACTATTTGTTCATTATTTTTAATATGACTTTCCACCTCCACGGTTATGCCGGGGCAATGCCTTATAAGGGATAACGGTATATTGGCGTTGCTGTTACTATTTCCCCCAACCGAATAAATGCACTTACCAATAGTTACAAATTTAAGATAATCTCTGGCCGATGGTAATGTTGGGCCATTAATATATTGTTCTGTCTTTAGGTTGAAAATCCATACTTTATCAAACTCATTACCTGAAGCATACCCTCCGCCAAAATAAACGCTATCGCCAAATGCCGAACCGCCTAAACCATGAATTCGTTCGGGCATTTCGGGCAATATACTCCATGTTTTGATTTTTGGGTCATACACATGGGCATCAAGCTTAGGTGCCCCCGACCCTCCTCCACCAAATCTGTAAATTTTTCCATGGGTGCTAACATGTGCCCCGTACCAATAATTATCATCTAATAAATCGGCCCGGTTTATCCATTTTTTTGAAAACGTATCATAGGCCTGAAATAAGTTTTTCATCCCTTGTCCGGCTATACTGTATAAAGTATCGTTCAATTCCACAGCATAATGAATGGCTCTGGCTGCTGTCAGATTGGTTTCTTTTCGCCAGGTGTTATTTGCAGGATTGTAGGAATAATGGCTGGCCACCGGGCTACCACTGTTTGGGAAACCACCACCAAAGTAATGAATTCGTCCAGCCACGGCACATCCGGCAGGCTGCTGAACTTTGTAAGGTACAGGAGCTAAAGTATCCCACGTGTTGGTTTCGGGGTGATATCTGTAATGCACATCAGTAGCACCGCCTGTTCCTCCCCCTCCCATCACATGTATTTTTCCATTAAGAACCGTTACCACCGGAAAGGTTAATTTTTCGGGAATATCTGCTAGTTTTTCCCATTGGGCCTGGGAAGCAGTAAACGTTAATAGGGAATAAATGAGTAATATTGGTTTGCTATATTTTTTCATGATTCCTAATTTTTTTTGACAAACTTAATAATATTGATAACTTTTCTAAACTATTTAATCTACTCCAATTTCATCACGCCCAATTTCCCTTTTTTATTTTTATTGGCATACACTAAATAGTGGCCGGGGCTTAGTGGCAGCATATCCCTCACCTGTAATATCCCGTCCACTTGATTATAAAGAGCCAGGGTGGTTTTGATTACTCGGTTTTGGGTTACCTCTTGCAAAACAAGGCTACTTTGCCGGTGCCACACCAAATGCTTATACCTGTAAAAGTTTCTGTTTTTATAATGGTCGTTAAAAAAAAATTGTAATACCGAATCTTTTCGTTCAAGGTAATAGGACGAATACTCCCCGTAATTATTATACGTTTGCTGGGCTTTAATCAAGCGTTTGCCTTGGTATATTTCGCCTTGGGCATTGAGATATAAAAGCATTATGTCGCCATAAAACCGATTGTAGGTATACGAAGAACCAATGGCTGCTGGTAACAAAAAAAACTGCTCGGCCACTATTATCCTCCGGCTTGAATCTAATTTAATAAAATAATCGAGATAAAAGGATTCGAGCCTGGAATACCGCATAAGCGATGACTGAAACCCATTGGTGGGCAATGACTTTATGTCTTTATTAAAGGGCTGAATGGTATCCATAAGCAAGGTATTGCTATTAAAGTCGTGTTTAAAATACCATAAGCCCATTTTAGGTCCCTCCAGTTTATAGGTAAATAAACCTGTGGCCTCTAATATTCCTTTGTTCCATTTAAGCCTGCCCCTTTCCAAATATGCCTCCTCATTTTTCAATACCCTGTATTTTAAGGTTGTGGTATTGGGGTTTGATACATAAAATACAAATTGATAGTTGGGCGAAAAGCCTCGTTTTTCAATTGGTCTTACGGCATACTCTTTGGTGTAAATTAGAAATTGGCCACTTTCCAAATTTTCAACCCTGTAAACCTTGCATAGTTCAGCTTTTTTGGGCAAATCTATCACAGCCTTATCCAGCGGTTTCATCTCAAGTGTATAGGTTAGCGAAGTAATGGATTGGCTGGCATCTTCCTTTTCAGGAGGGTTGGAGTACCAAATACTAACCGAACTGTCTTTTCGGCCTATATGAAATGATGGGTTTCGATCAAAATGGGTTTTGGTCAATAAGATAATATCATGTGAAATTACCGAATCGGTTACGTTGGTGGTTTTAAAAATTCTGAGCCTGGCTGCTACCCTTTGCAGGGGCAGTTCAATTTGGGTAAGAAAATAAATTTGATTTTTATGGCTCCAAATATCTATCACCCGTTCCTTATACTTATTGATACCAATGGTAGAGTTTCGTTTAAATTTTAAATTTTCATCATAAATACTCAATCTGAATTTATATAGATTGGCATTAAATTTTGGGTCTGATTTTATAATTACCCCGTAGCCATTATCGTATTTAAAAATAAAAACAGCCTGTGAATATTTATTTACTTTTTGAAATTCGCTCCAGCGGAAAGAGGCCTTGGTTTGTGACAGAACGGAGGGGATTAATCCAAAAAATAGCGCGTAAATAGCCATTATTTTTTTTAGAAACGGCGAATTAAATCCCAGTTTGATATGTATTGTTTGGCCCACTTGAATTGCCTACAAAAGTAGACTTTTAGTTTTTAGGAATTTGAAGGTAAGTTACTTCATTTTAAAAATGAAATGGCTTGCCGTGCAAGCCATCAGAAATACTTCATGGAGGTTAATGGGCTAAAACTTATTTTCGCGGATAATTTATGGCATAAAAATTCCTGTGTTAATTAATATGAAAACAAAATTTTACTTCCTAATTCTTACCTCATTTCTTTTCTCTCTGACCTTGACCAATTGTACCGGGAAACGCAAACTTCAAAAAGGAAATTATGAGGAAGCCCTGCAGCGTTCGATTGTTAAATTGCGAAAAAGTCCGGGAAATGAAAAAGCGGCCAAAACTCTTAACGATGCCTATAATTTAATTGTAAAAATGAAAATGGAAGAGGTTATAAGGTTAAAAGCTTCTTCTGATGTTTTTAAATGGGAAACAATAGTAGCCAACTACCTTCGTTTGAATTATTATTATGACGAAATAAACCGTTGCCCTGCCTGCCTGAAAGTTATACCGGACCCAAACCGATATACTGCCGACCTTGATGAGGCAAAAACAAATGCTGCTGCAGCAAGGTATGATTTAGGAATTGAACAACTTAAACTTAATACATTGCTTTCGGCTCAAAATGCTTATCGTCATTTTGCACAGGCAAAAAATTATGTATTAAATTATAAAGACATTGATAAGCAAATGCAACTGGCCAAAGATGCAGGTACTCTAAGGGTGGTAATGGAACATATACCCATGCACAGCCGCACCATGCAAATAAGTAATGAGTTTTTTGAAAATAAAATTCAGGAATACCTTGGCAATTTAAATTACCAGTTTGTGCAGTTTTATACTCCGGAGGAAGCTCAAACGTATAATATTAAACCACACCAATACATGCAATGCCGTTTTGATGATTTCGTAGTTGGGCAGGTTTATATCCATGAAAAAGAACAGGAAATAAGCCGCGATAGTGTGGTTTTAAAAACCGAGACCTTACCCAATAAAGAAATTAAAAAAACTTATGGTACGGTAAAAGCCACTCTTCACACATTTACCAAAACCCTGACTTCGAGTGGGCTTTTGGACATGCGGATAGTAGATGCCAACACAGGTTCACTCATTAGTCAAAATAAATTGCCTGGCACTTTTGTTTGGGAAACCCGCTGGGGTTGGTTTAATGGAGATGAAAGGGCTTTAACTGCTGACCAGCTTAATTATATTAAACAAAGAGAAGCCTATCCTCCAGCACCACAACAATTATTTATTGAATTTACCAAACCAATTTTCAATCAGGTAACCGGCAAAATAAACAGCTTTTATAACGGCTATAGGTTGTAAAAAAATACAAGCTATAGATCAATAGGAACTCACTTGAGCTGATAAGCAAGTGAGTTTCAATTTGTGCAATAGATTAGTTACCGCTTATTTTTATTTCAACTTTGAAAAAATAAAGTTACGTTTGTTTTAATAAATTGGTCTATTCCTTTATGTACTTAAAGTTAATTTTAAGTTAAGAAATTTTCCTTTATTTAAATCATTTCGGATGCAGTTGGTTCAGATTAATACTACTTTCAATTTTAAATTCAATCTCAATTGGAAAATTGTCTGCCTGATACCGCTTGTTTTTTGGCTTGAAACTGAAATTGCAGTAGGACAACAAAAAAAGAAACCCGCTAAAATAACAGGTAACGCCGGTTTGTATGGTGATTTTTATAATATGAATTCTGACACCATTGGAGCGGTAGCACCTCGTCGCCCCGATGCTTTGGGAAGATTGGTGGTAAATGCTTCTCTAAACATCAAAGATTTTTCATTGCCCATTACCTTGTCCCTACCAACCGGACAATATGGGGTAATAGTGCCAAACTTAACGGGCAAAAATTATAAAGAAGTAATTAAAAACCCATTGAACCGTATAGGCATTGCTCCAAAATATAAATGGGTTCAGGTTTTATTGGGCTCTCAAATACCTCAGTATTCCGAATTGAGTGTGGGTGATTTGGCTGTTTTTGGTGCCGGTATAAGTTTAACCCCCCGAAAATTTCGATTATCCTGTTTTGCAGGTACTTCTCAGTTGGCTGTAGAGCAGGATAGTTCAAGAAACATTCAGGGCATTTATTCCCGAAAAATTTATTCGGCCAAAATAGGAGTTGGCCATGAGGATTCTAATCATATTTATTTAATTGGTAGCATGATGATGGATGATACTTCTTCACTTAAAATTAAACCCACTTCAGTCATGCCTCAAAATGGAATTTTAACTTCCATTGATTTTAAACTCAGATTATTTAAAAAGGCATTTATAAAAGGAGAAATTGCTGGGTCAGCTTTTACAAGGGACGGCCGATCTAAGGATTTACCTGAATTTAGTATTACCCCGCCCGATAATATTTTTATACCAAAAGAATCAAGCCGATTTGATTATGCCTCGGTTTTGAGTATGGGTTGGGATGGCAAAAAGTTTGGAGTTAAGGTTACCGGTCGCTATTATGGTGATGGGTTTGTCCCAATGGGTTATCCTTTTTTGCAAACCGACCGTTTGGAGGTAACTATTGATCCACGGTTTATGCTTTTTAAAAATAAACTTCAATTTTCAGGTTCTGTTGGCAAGAGAGTTAATAATATTTCGGGAATACGGGCAACAACTACAACCCAAACCATAGGATCGGCCAATCTTAATATTCAATTTACCGATAAATTTTCGTTGGCTACCTCCTATTCCAACTTTGGTTTTCGTAATTCCGTGTTGAACGATACATTCAAAGTAGAAATGATAACTCAATCCTGGAGCGTTAGCCCGTCCTATAGTCATACTACCAAAACAGGTTTGCATAATTTCACGCTGATGTATGCCCAAAATGTGTTCAATGATTTTAATACGGTAAGCGGGGCTTTAAATACAAACGATGCCAGCAATGGAGCCTTTTCGTACATGCTTTCTATGTTGAAAAATCCATTTTCGGTAAGCACCATACTTAGTTATTTTGATAATAATACATCATTTGGCAGGTTATCTACAAAGGCGGCAAACCTTACGTTTGGTTATAAATTTTTTAAAAAGAAATTAGGAACAACGGCTGGATTAACCGTGGCTGAAAATAAAATAAACGATGGTTCATCTGGCTTTCAGGTGTTGACTTTAGTAGGATTAAAATATACCTTGAAAAAGAAAATCAGTTTTGCCATAAATGGTTCATTAAACGTATTTAAATACGGGGAAACCCGTCCCGGAATATCTTATCGGGAAAATCTTTTAAGAACTTCCTTAACCTATAAATTTTAAACATCATGCTTCAAAAAATCAAATTACTCGTTGTACTTTTCAGTCTTTCTACCGGAAGTCTGCAGGCTCAAAACATTCAGGTTATAATGAGCCCTAATCCCTCGCCTTATATTTCTGATTGGCAGGAAAAGACCGAAACGGCTATTTTGGTAATAAGCAATACAGGCACCAGTGATATACAGGTGAAGATAAAAACGGAATTGTATGATGGAAAGGGATCGTTGGTGGCCAATACTGATGCCTCAAAAATGACGGTAATAATAGTGCCACCAGGGGTTAACCAATTTAATGCCGAGGATATTTTTCCCTCCAATGCGGTAAGTTATAAAGGCAGTCTTCAAGTATCTACTGTAAAAACAGGAAGAATACCCGATGATAATTATAAACTATGTGTAACCCTTATTGATCCTCAAACAGGAGCCCCTGTGG
This sequence comes from Bacteroidia bacterium, assembly GCA_046154525.1. Taxonomy (GTDB): domain Bacteria; phylum Bacteroidota; class Bacteroidia; order NS11-12g; family UBA9320; genus JABWCE01. The sequence continues at coordinate 13,025 of JBJXDS010000311.1, read as the reverse complement.
GTACTTCAGGAACAGTTTGCAAGATATTTAACATTTTAGCGTTTCAGGCTCCGGTTTTAATAAATCCAAGGGATAATGAAAGTATTCAGGAAACAGGTATCAAAGGAATTATGTTTCGCTGGAGTCCTGTAACCCCTTCTCCAAAAACCATTGTAACCTATCGTTTGCAAATTTGGGAAGTATTGGATGGGCAAAATGAAATGACCGCTTTACGTAGCAACCAACCAATTGTAGAAAAAGACCTGAAAGGAGTATTACAAACCCAGTGGCCCTTTGATTTTGCTATGCCCGAAGTAGGTAAAAAATATGTTTGGACGATAACGCCTTTGGACGATCAGGATAGAAAATTGGTGGATGGTAGCGGATTTGCACAGCCATTTGGGTTCGAGATAGTTACTCCTCCTCCATTATCTCAAGGAAATCCAATTTTAATTTCTCCCACCAATAATTCAGAACTTACATCATTAAAATCTATAACATTTCAATGGAAAGGTTCTCCCAAAAACACAACAAACCCGGTTACTTATAGATTAAAAGTATGGCAACTGATGGAAGGACAAAATGGAACACACACTATGCGAAGCAATAAGCCTATATTGGAAAAGGATTTTCAGGATATACTCATCGATATGAAAGACCAAACGATGAAAGCAACAATTAACCTGGAAACCGGCCCCTGCAAACCGCCTTATTTATGTGTTTTTGTTTGGACTGTGCAGGCCATGCCCAGTCTTAATGTTAATGATGTAAATAATACAACGAGCGAAGCTTTTGAATTTGGATTTAGAGAAATCAACCCATCTTCCGTTATTCTTCAATTCCCAAAAAGCGGAGAAGAAGTTGAGCCCTTAAATGAAGTAACTTTCAGGTGGACTCCCATTGTACCCAAGCCAAAAGAACCGGTCACCTACCGATTAACGGTATGGCATTTAAAGCAAGGTCAAAACAGCATTCAGGCAATGCGTACAAATACACCCGTTGTTACCAAAGATATTATGGATGTAACAGATGCAGTTGTAGCAGGCATTTTTACCTGTCCATGTTGTCCACCTTACTTGTGTGATTATGTTTGGATGGTTCAGGCGGTTGATAAAATGGGTAATGGGATAGGAACAAATGATGGTAAAAGCGATGCTTTTATGTTTCATTTTAAAGATTTGGAAAGTTCTGATATTACATTGGGAGTTCCCCGCGGTACAATTGAAACAGGACCTTTTGAAGAAGGAATTACTTTCAGATGGACCCCCATTGTCCCTAAACCCCAGGAACCTGTTACTTACAGATTAAAAGTTTGGCAATTGATGCAAGGCCAAAATGGATCACAAGCCATGAGAACTAATCAACCAATCGTTACCAAAGACGTAGATAATTTAACAGAAACCACCATTTCAAGTATTTACACGGGTCCATGCAAACCGCCATATCTATGTGATTATGTATGGAGTATTCAGGCTATTAATCGAGCTGGAAGTCCAATATCAAATGGAATGAGTGAGCCTCTGGAGTTTACTATTAAAAATACTAAATCGTCCATATCTCTTCAATCTCCTGAATACAATTCAGAGATAGACCCGTTGAAAGATTTAACCTTCCGGTGGACACCAATTGTTCCAAAACCCAAAGAACCTGTAACTTATCGCTTAAAAGTTTGGCAATTGATGCAAGGACAAAGCGGAACACAAGCCATGCGAACTAATCAACCTATTGTTACCAAAGACGTAGACAATTTAACCCAGGTCACCATTTCAAATTTATATACCGGCCCATGCAAGCCGCCTTATTTGTGCGATGAAATGTGGAAAGTTCAGGCAATAATTATGAATAATGGTGTTGAAGAAATAATTGGAGAAAGTGAAACATTTGGGTTTCATGTAATGGATGGAAAATGGTCTTCTGTTAAACTGGAATCACCAAAAAATTTAGAAGAAGTTGATCTTGAAAAGGAAATTACGTTTCGTTGGACTCCAATCGTGCCCAAACCAAAAGAACCTGTTACCTACCGATTAAAAGTTTGGCAACTGATGGAAGGTCAAAATGGATCGCAGGCTATGCGGAGCAATCAACCTGTTGTAACGAAAGATGTAGAAAATACTACCGAAGTTACCGTTTTAAATTTATATACCGGGCCTTGCAAGCCACCTTACCTCTGCGATTATTTATGGAATATTCAGGCACTAAATAAAAGCGGAGTTGGCATTGGTGATAATAATGGCATAAGTGAAGCATTTGAAATTAGCGGATTTGATTCTAAACGTTCTTCCATTACACTCCAATCTCCAAAAAAAGGAGAATATCTTGATACCGCTAAAGCCGTTACATTTAGATGGACTCCAATAGTTCCTAAACCCAAAGAACCTGTGACCTATCGCCTTAAAGTATGGCAACTAATGCAAGGGCAAAGTAGTACACAAGCCATGCGAACCAACCAGCCCATTGTAACTAAGGATGTAGACAATATTACAGAAGTCACTATTTCAAATTTATATACCGGCCCATGTAGGCCGCCCTATTTGTGTGATTATGTTTGGGGGATAGATGCGATTGTAGGTGGTGAATATTTTGGTTCAAGCACAAGCCCGCATCCCGATTTTTTATGGGCACCAGGTAAATTGAGACAGTCAGAAGATGAAGCCAAAGAAGATTTGAAAAAAAAGAAACATGATTTGGATAGTCTGAAAGATGAATTGGCAGGCATTGGGGAAAAAATTAAGGATGCCGCAAAGGCAAAAAGGGATTGTGATGAGGAACTTAAAAAAGCACAAGCTGAAGATGCTAAAGCCAAAGCTGATTTACAAAAACAAAAAGACATTAATAAAAATAAAGAACAAAATACTGGGGAGGGTAAATATTGGCCTGATAAAGACGCGGCTAAAAAAGCACATGGAAGCGATTATGAAAAAGACCTGCAAAAAGCACAGGAAAATGCAGATGCCGCCGCTGCCAAATTAAAAGATTTGGAAATAAAATGCCCTGAACTTACCAAAGCATTGGATGCCTTAATCGGAAAAGGAGCTACATTGCCAGCTGATATTGGGCGGGGAGAAAAAGCAGTAACCGATGCCGAAAAAACATTGCAAGAAATTATAAAGGAAAAAGATAAATGCAAAGAAGGGGAAATCCGCGAAACCAAAACAACAACATCCAAAACTTATTATTGCGCTACAACGGATACAAAATTTGATTCGAAAGTAACAACCAACCTTGATAAAACCTTGGAGGCAGCCAAAGGTTTTAGCGAACATATCGAAAGAGGATTAAATTATATAGAAATAGTTTTCAGTAAAATTCCTGGAGGCAAAGGAATGGTGAAACTTGTTAAAATACCCGCTGATTTGGGTGGAAAAATTGCCGGAGCCATTAGCGGTTCAGGCTTGTTTGCCCGCAAAGGTTTAGAATGGGTAACTGTAGAAATTACCATTGGCCCTTTGCATAAATACACATTAAAACTTACCGATCTTGAAATTTGTAAAGACGGCAAGTGGGTGCCATATGATAAAAAGAAGTGTGAACTGATAGATGAAGGGTTGACCTCCCTAACTATTTCGCATACCTGGAAAATAGGTGGTTCGGGCGACACTGATCTATCGGCATTAACAGAAGCAGGAACTCAATTTACTGAGAAACTGGCTGAAGCTATTCAAAAACTAATTGATGATGCCATTACCGATCCCGGGGATATTGAAAAGGATAAGGCAAACTGCTTATAGACCAAAAATGCAGTTTGGTAATTTCAAAAAATCAACTTGTTTTTAAAATTAAAAAAGGTTTATTTTGCGGCCTTTAAAAACAGACTTATGGCAGTTACAAGATTAAAACGTAAAGAAAGAGTGAACAAGACAGTGGCAAAGAGACGTACCGCAGATTTAAAACTATTTGGTGCCCGTGTATTGGTCGCTTCACCTTATAAAGAAGAATCAGGCATAATCCTGGATTATGTGCCCGGAGTAGATAAATAAATTTTTTAAAAACCATAACTGAAAACGGTGAGCCTTTGGTTCACCGTTTTTTGTTTATCTAAATTTTAATTTTTATAACAAATACCCAACGCCTAACCCAAAAAGAAACATATTGCGGAATCGGTTTGTGGATTGACCTGTTAATTTCAAATCTCGTTCGACTGTGTTTTCCTGCGTAAAAAAATTATCTCCAACAGACTGGGTAATACCTACTGTAGATAAATTGAACTCGCCATTAAATCTTATAAAGGTTGAACGGTTTAGCATTAATTTGGTATCAGCCCCAGCCCCTAAACTAAAATTAAAGGAACTCGAGTTGTCAATATTTCTATTTATGTTTTTATTAACAAAATTATTTTCTTGTTCGGTACCAGCGTATAAATCATAATCGTAAGTATTTCGTATCGGTTTTATGGTATGCATATCAAATCTCAGGTAGTAACAGAATCCTACCGGAGCTGAAATAGATTTATTTCTCGAATAAAAATTATACTTTAGGCCATAACTTAAATACCTGAAGTAGGAATATCCGGTTTTTTCACCCCAGGCATGAATTTTTTTGCCATTCATTATAAATTCATCATTAATCTGACCAATATTACTCATTATTAAATAAGACCCAACCGGTACTTTTTGGTAAGATAAATGAAATTCTAGACTATTAAATTTGGACGTGGAATATTCCATGTAAGCATCATGATTGGTTAAAAATTGTAGTATCGACATGTCATCTTCTTTGCCAACCACAGAATTAATAAATGAAAATTGGGCGTTATAACCCAAGGCTATTTTCTTGCCTAAAAATCCAGGATTATTTTGTCCATACGCGGAACAACCCAGTAACAATAAAAGGATAGAAAAAGTATGTTTATTTATTTTCAAATTAAAAAATTTTATAATATTGCTCCGAATCCCATACCTATTAAAACCAAGTTTCTATGTCGGTTCACACCCAGCCCAATATAATCTAAATCCTGATCCACTGTAAATTGTTTATTGTCATACATATCAAAATTATTGTAACTATTAATTTTAAAAAAAGCGGTAGAAAAATTGCATTCGGCACTTAATCTAAAAAATAAGGTAGCTGTTATCGGGAGTTTAGTTTCAGCGCCAAACCCAAAGCTTAGATTATTGCTTACATCAGGTGTATATTTGTCTTTTATTGCATTTTCAATTTTATCTACCTCGGTAGAAGAGAGCCATGAAGGATTAGTTTCAATAACCTTATACACAAAATTATTCTCAATAAGTTTCACCCTGTTAACATCAGTTCTAATATAATAACTAAATCCTACAGGAGATGAAATAGTCTCGAGTTCTTTAAAAAAGCTGTATTTTAAACCATAGCTCATCCAACTATAATTGGCATACCCCCCATTTTTATATATTCTTAGTTTATATGTTATTCCATTATAGTCGTAAATATCATCTAAATGTTCTGATGTATATTTCATTTTATAATACGTATACGACACAGGAATCTTTTGATTTGAATAGTGTATTGAAATGCTTTGAAATTTTTTGGTAGCATACTCCAGATAAAAATCATTATTGGTTAATAATTGTCGCTTTGATAAATCTGGCTTTTGGTAGGTATCATCATGATCATAATCTTCCTGGCTTAGGGTGTACAGTTCCATTGTTTTGAATAAACAATATTGGGTATTATATCCCACGGCTAATTTTTTTCCCAAAAAACCAGGATTTCCTTGCCCAAATGATAAATTTGAATTAAAAGAAATAATTAATAAGCATTTAATTAATTTACTTACCATTTTTTAAATTATATAATTGATTATAAATATTAGCCCTTAAAGTTAGGTTACTTGGCCGCTTGTTTATGGCAGTATAATCAACTAAAACAGGTTTGCCGGTTTCTACATCATACACAAGCAAAAGGTTTTCAAGAGCTTTATCTTTTGAGAATTGCCAAATTAGATAAAGTGGAAACATAGGATATAAAATTAGGGTTCCAACACATGCATAGCCATTAAATTCGCGTTTATCTTCACTATATTTAAACCCTGTCCATCCGAGATATTTTGTTTTGTAATCATCGAATGTGGAGCCAAGAAACTCTTTTTGATACAATTCCATGGTAAGTGTATCGTTGCTCACTCTTTCTATTAACCAATCATTTAGCAAGGCAAAATTATTAAAGGCCTCGGTATCAAAATTGTCTTTTCCTGCATTATCAAGAACTGTTAAATTAATCCCTGCTCTGGAAGCTTCTTCTTTATAATACTCGGCAATATCATCCTGCGTGGCTTCGTCATCCAATAGATAGGATTTGCCATTATATCTAGCACTAAAATCAGGGCTAAAAAGTAACATAGAAATAATTTCATCATGGCTTTTTTCCTGCTCTTCTTTTTTGAACAACCCTGATTTTTTCTTTTCCTTTTTTTCTTTCTTTTTAGGCCTATCATCTTCACCGTCTTCCTCTTCATCCTCACTTTTTTCGCTATCCGTCAAGGTTTTGGTCATTTCAGCAAAATAGGATTTAAAGGTTCTATCTTTTAATAACTCGTAAAAGGCGGCGAAATAATATTTATCTGCTTTTGTTTTTTGCTTACTTTTTAATTTGTCTACCTTGGTCTTGCCAATTTTTACTGTATCCGTAGTAGCTGGCTTAAAATCGGTAAAACCACGTTTGGTTACTTTATTTATTACCAGTAAATCAATGAACACCTGATCCCTCATGCGTTTTAGTTGAGCATCATCAGCATATTTTACACTCATTTGCCACAAATATTTGGCAGCCAGTACTGAAAGTTCCTTGTCTTTAAGTTTTGAAAAAAACTTAGCTATCTGCTGCACCTCCCCTTCATAATCATCCTCATCACATCCATAATCATCCAAATCATCGTCATATGCTGCATGATGTTCTAAGGAATATAAACTCATGGCCTTTATTTTATCCGTATATCTGTTGGCTCCATAGGTATTATCAAGCAAGTAGGCGATGTAATAGGCTTTGGCTGGGTTGCCCGATTTTATATAAAGCGCAGCCAATTCAAATCTGGCAATTTTTTGAATTTTTAAAAATTCGGACTTGGAAACCAGATAAAGGCTTTTGCCTGCTGTGTCAATTTCTTTTCCATCTAAAACATTTGTAATATTAGTTTTTCTTTTCCCTACATTGGGGTGCGTTAGCTCGTCATCATCCTCGTTTTCATCAGCGCTAATTTCTACTAACTTATCGCTGGTGTAGTTTTCGGGAAATTTATAATACTCAGTTTCAAAAATGGATGGATTCCACTCTATCATATCATATGGCAGGTATGAATATAATAATACATCAAAAGAAGAGATAGCAGCATAAGGATTGTATTGTGTTTTCAAAAACAGTTCCATTCCTTTTTCATCCGCTTCTGTTTCGTTATTTTTTGAATATTTATAAAGTGACCTTAATTTTTCTTCAATGGTAACCGTAGAATTTCTTCCAGCTCCTTTTAATATGGCTTCCCTTTTTTTAAACTGTTCATAATTGTGTTTTTCGGTATAATGAACGATTTCGTGGGCCATAATAAAGGCCAGTTGAGCCTCATTTTCTACTTGAGCAATCAATCCACTTGTAATAAAAATTATTCCCTGATTGGTGCTAAAAGCGTTAGCTACAGTGCTTTTTAAAATATAAAAACGCAATTCCTCCCGTAAAATTTTATCATCTTTTAATAATATATCAGCAATTTTATTTACATAGGCCCCTAATTCATCGCCATAGATTACCCTGCCCGACATCATCATATCAGTAATAGCAAAATTTGATTCCAAGGCAAAATTTCGTTTTCGCTTTTTGTCTTTTTTTGAAGCGTCCCCTTTTTGAATGTCATCCAGTTCCCTTTTATATTTTTCGGAGGCCAATAGCCTAAAATCTTGAGGCATAGATCCTACACTTAATAGGGTTTTATAATTCTCAAAATCCTGCGAAACCGAGCTGAAGGAAAATACCAAAAAAATAAAAAAAAGACTAAGTGGTTTCATGACTAAAATAAAAGTTCAATTATATTAAAAAATAGGTTAGGAATGAGAGTTAATTTTTTCAATAAAATCAATAACTTCATTTGATTTGATGCATAATTTTTTTACCTTTGCAAACCATTTAAAAAACGGACTCGTGGCTTAATGGATATAGCACTTGACTACGGATCAAGAGGTTGGGGGTTCGAGTCCCTCCGAGTCCACATAATTAAATATGAACCTTCAGATAACACATACTGAAGGTTTTTTTTTGAATAAATAGATCCAGTACATTTGCCTACAAATTTTTATAAATACCCACCTGTGGTTAGTAACTCCAAAAGCGGTCATTTTGTAATTCCTTTTACCTTTACTTGAATTAAATATGAAGTATTATTTTTTTATTGTTTTTAAAATTTTTACAATCATGGCCTTTGCACAAGACGTAAAAATTGTTGAAAAATTTGATTCGCTTAAAACTCCTGCTATTCCTGATTATAGTAAATCAGCTAATTGGGCTGCCTTACCCTTTAAAAAAGATGCTGCCGACACTTTTATTGGGTTGAACAATTATATTTCATTAAAGGAAAATCTAGGGGTCGATGTTTTTTTTATACACCCTACTACTTTCACGTATAAACCTACTGGAAGTAATTTGTGGAATGGAGATGTAAATAATGACCTGTTAAACAATAAGACCAATAATAGCACCATTCGTTATCAGGCATCAGTATTTAATTCTTCTGGAAATGTGTATGCACCGTATTATCGTCAAGCTCATTATTATAGCTATTTTACCCCTGACACATTCAGTGCAAGAATGGCTTTGGATATTGCATATTCAGATGTTAAACAAGCATTTGAATACTATCTTAAAAACTATAATGAGGGTAAACCAATACTAATTGCTGCCCATAGCCAGGGCACTACTCATGGAATAAGATTATTAAAAGATTTTTTTGACGAGAAGGCCCTAATGGGTCAATTAGTTTGTGCTTATTTGGTTGGAATGCCGGTTTATGACACATTATTTATTGACCTTAAACCCTGCCAAAATGAAAATCAAACCGGCTGCTACTGCACCTGGCGTACATATGCTGCAGGTTACTATCCAAAAAAATACAAAAAGCCATCTACGTTTTCGATATGTACCAACCCACTTACCTGGAAAACGGATGAAGCCTATGCTTCTGCTAAACTTAATAAAGGAGGAGTATTGCGCAATATGCAAACTGTAATTCCAGGGTTATGTGATGCCCAAATTGGAGATGGGGTATTGCGTATAAATAAACCCAATTTCAGGGGTAGTATTTTGTTGCATATTAAGAATTACCATATTGGCGATTATAATTTGTTCTATACGAATGTTAGAGAAAATGCTGAACTACGTGTAAAACAGTTTAAAAAACCATAGAGACTTAATAACAAGCGACTTAATATAATTTTATTTCGCAAACTCTCGAAAATATTTAAACTCTATACTACCCCAACGCTGCGTTTTATAAACTCATTCAACTTCTCCCCACTCAACATATTTTGAGCCAACAATGCCAGATCGGCCAATTGACGGGCTGATAAATTACGTTTTGTTTCATCTGACTCTTCAGCCAATTTATTTATGGCCGGGTGATTACTATTTACGGTTACATCAAATTTCTCTGGCATGTTGGCCATAAAGGCATACATTCCTCCACCCCCCATTTGATTCATTTCACGCATTCGGCGGTCAAATTCATTGCGGGTTACAGTTATAAACTGATCATCAGGTGAAAGGGATTGTAATTCTATTTTAAAGGTTTCTTTGTCGAACTGGTTTTCGATGGTTTCTGTTACTATTTTTTTAGCTTCTTCGCTCAATACCGATTCAAACGATTCGCCTTTATCAATAATTTTATCAGCCGAAGCAGAGTCCACCCGCTTTACTTGAAATTTTTCATTCTTTTGTTCAATGTGCATGATGTAATGATTATCTATCGGTTCATCAAAAACCAAAACATCATATCCTTTGGCTACTAAAGGACCAATGAATGCAAACTGTTTTTCTTTATCTGTGGTATAAAGCGCTATTTTATTCCCGTCTTTATCGGTTTGGGTAAGGCTTATTTGTGCCATGTATTCTTCTATTGTGGCATATTTACCTTCCGTATTTTTTAATAAGCAAAAGGATTTAGCACGCTCATCAAATTTTTCATCGCTGATAATACCATATTTTACAAACAAACTCATGGCACTCCATTTGTTCTCAAAATCAGCTTTATCATTTTTATATAATTCGTGCAGTTTATCGGCTACCTTTTTGCTGATATGCGAGGTGATTTTTTTAACATTACTATCCGATTGAAGGGAACTACGGGAAACATTTAACGGAATATCTGGGGAATCAATTACCCCTTGCAAAAGCATTAAATAATCTGGAACAATTTCATTTACCTGATCGGTAACAAAAACCTGATTACTGTATAATTTTATACGGTCTTTGGCCAATTCCATTTCGCGTTTAGCCTTTGGAAAATAAAGCACACCCGTTAAGTTAAACGGATAATCTACGTTAATATGAATCCAAAACAACGGGGCTTCCTGAAACGGAAACAATTCATTATAAAAAGCGGTGTAATCTTCGTCCTTTAAATCAGCCGGAGATTTTTTCCAGATTGGGTTGGTATTATTAATAACCTTTTCATCAAACTCAATTTCAACAGGTAAAAACTTACAGTATTTGGTAAGTAGTTCATTGATTTTCCATTTTTGTAAAAAATCTAAAGAATCTTCAGCAATGTGAAGGATAATATCCGTTCCACGAGTTTTGCGTTTGCCGGGACCTAACTCAAATTCGGTATTTCCGGTACATTTCCACTGAGTAGCTTTGGCACCTTCCTGATAACTTAAGGTTTTTATTTCAACAGTATGGGCTACCATGTAAGCTGAATAAAATCCTAAACCAAAATGACCGATAATTTGAGTATCGGTGCTGTCTTTGTATTTTTCAACAAATTCTTCGGCACCTGAAAATGCTATCTGATTGATGTATTTTTCTATCTCCTCAGCCGTCATTCCAATACCGCTATCGCTTATAGTAATGGTTTTGGCTTTTTCATCCACTGTTACTTTTATTTTTAAATCTCCCAAATCGCCTTTCACTTCTCCTCGGGCAGCCAATACACTTAGTTTTTGAGTGGCATCTACGGCATTGGATATTAATTCCCTTAAAAAAATTTCGTGGTCGGAATAAAGAAATTTTTTAATAATAGGGAACAAATTTTCGGTGTGTACAGATATATTTCCTTTTTGCATGGTTTTTAGATAATGATTTTTTACAAGCCTTCACTTGCAAATGGTAAACCATTGGAATTGGGGTGAAAAAATGTCAGTTGGAAAGTAGTTACCCTTCTTTGGCCAAATATCCCTTCACCAATTCATCAGGATTTTCCAACACATCGCTAAGGGCAACAATAAAGGCCTCGGGCTTTGCAAGTTGAATGGCGTGTTGTAAAGGTTCAATGCCCTTGGGTAAATAAGTATAAGAGGCATTTGTATTAGCCGATTTTATTCCTTCTATCAATAAATCAACAATTTCTTCGGCTTTTCTTCCCCTTAAAAATTTGTCTTGATTGATAAGTATGTGGTCAAACATTTGGGCTGAAATCCTTCCAAAATCGCGGATATCGTCATCTCGCCGGTCGCCTGTACCAATTATAATTCCAATTTTTTGAGGTGATTCCACCGTATCCAAAAATTCTTTTATTCCTTTAAAGGCATCCAAATTGTGTGCAAAATCTACCATCACCTTAAAATTTTTAAAATCATAAATATTCAATCTGCCCGGTGTTTGCTCCGGTGAGGGAATAAATGTTAAAAGGCTTTGCGAAATTTCCTCTGTTTTAAATCCTGATAAATAGGTGGCTAATGTAGCTGCCAAAACATTTTGAACCATAAACGAAATTTTCCCGCCAAAGGTGATAGGAATTTTAGTCACTTTTTGAACTTTGATTTTAGAATTACCCTTTAACAAAGTAATCCATCCCTTTTCTAAAACTGCAGCTACTCCTCCCCTTTCGCAATGATCTTTTATTATAGAATTTTGATTATCCATGCTAAAGTATGCCACTTTACATTGAGCATTTTGACCAATTTTTAGAGTATACGCATTATCCGCGTTCAGCACGGCATAACCCTGAGGTTTTACCGCACCAATAACTACAGCCTTAACAAGTGCCAAATCATCCAAAGAATGAATATCCGAAATTCCTAAATGATCCTCCTGAATATTGGTAACCACAGCCAAATCGCATTGCTTAAAACCCAAACCCGAACGCAAAATTCCACCTCGTGCAGTTTCCAATACGGCATATTCCACCTCAGACGTTTCTAAAATAGTTTTTGCACTTATTGGTCCGGTGGTATCTCCTTCCGAAATCATAGTATCATTGATATAGATTCCATTGCTTGTTGTAAACCCAACTTTATAGCCATGATTCTTTACAATATGAGCTATCAAACGGGTGGTAGTAGTTTTTCCGTTACTCCCTGTAATAGCTATAATGGGGATGGTATTCGAAACAGATTTAGGTTGTGTTAAGGGTTTTAAATCTTTTAACTTTTGCAAATCGCTGTTTAAATCGTATGACTTTCCAGCCAATAATTCTTTAATCATTTTAATAGATAATTCTGCAACATATTCCCCTACTTCCTCATTTTGGTATTCAAAAACCAGGACCCAAATTCCTTGTTCCCTTTTTTTGCTGGTTAAATAAAAATTTACGTTATAACCTGCCATTAATTGAATGGCAATTGTCAACTTTACAATCAAATCTGCTAAGGATAAATCTGTTTTTTCAGGCAAGGCATACGGTTCAAAATCGCAACTATTTAAAAGAATGATTAAACTTTTATAGAACTTTAATAAATCTTCATTATTTAAATGAGCTTCGCTTTCAAGATCAACCCGCATTTGTATTAAATTACCGTGGTCAATACTCCAAAGGTTAGGGCCTCTAAGCGCTTGGATGCTAATTATTTTCATTTCAATATATACTAAACTTCAATGACGTTAAAAGGTTTTTAAAATTACAGAATAACAATTAATAATTTGGACTCCTACTGAAT
>JBJXDS010000310.1:0-2661 GCA_046154525.1 Bacteroidia bacterium | reverse complement strand
AATGATAGAAAGCTTAAAAAATGATTACTTTTCTCTACTCAAACCTTTTTATAAATTGGGATATTTGAAAAGTATTGGGATAAAGAGAGAAAGTAAAGAAGATTTTGAAAGAATTTATAACGGTAGTTGGTATAATTGGAGTAGGGATCACTAGATTGACAAGTAAAACTACCCAAACTGGCGCAAGCATTAGCAAAGCGGTGCTTGTGACAGTTTAAACTTACTTAAAATGATTTTAAAAAGGATTTTATCTTTCACGCACAAGCACCGTTGCACTAATGCTTGCGCTATAATGTCCTATGAATTAATAATTAACTTCTTTTACATTAAATTTGCGTATGCAAAATGTGAAAGACTTAATAACGATTGACGCTGAAATCCTAGGGGGACAACCAGTTTTTAAAGGTACCCGGGTTCCGATTGAAACATTGTTTGATCATTTGGAAGAAGGTGTTTCTTTGGATGAATTTCTAGATGATTTTGATACGGTTTCCAGAAGCCAGGCAATAGGTATTATGGAAATTGCAAGCCGATTGCTTTCCTCTGAAAAAATAGACGAATTATATGCTTCTGTTGCTTGACGAAAACCTGCCCAAAAGATTAAAGGTTGATTTTATAGGGCATAAGGTTTTTACCACAAAGGAATGCGGTTGGAGCGGACTTAAAAATGGTAAATTATTGGAAAAACTGATTGAGAATAAATTTGATGCAATTATTACCTTTGATAAAAATTTGAGGCACCAGCAAAATTTCAGAAAATATCCAATTGCAGTGATAGTGCTTAATGCAAGAATTAACAAATACTCAGTACTGACAAAATTATCACCTAAAATACTTGAAATTTTGAATAAGCCTTTATTGCCGGGACCAATAGAGGTATCGTAATGTTTGATGGTTAGAACTCCTTATGAATAGAAGATAATAAGACCAGAAATAATATGCCCCTCCACAAAACCCTCCTTCTCCCATTTCTCCAAACCCTTACCCTCACTGCCTTTTCGTCCCCCAATGATTCTTTATTTTTTATAACCGATGTAAAGCAATTTGCGTTTAAAGAAATTGGTGTTGAGTTTTCGGATTTTTATATCCACTGGACAAAGGAAGAAAAGCCCTACATTTATCTTTATGTGTCGCAGCCCGATAGTGTGAAAAAGCCAACGGGGTTTAACCAATCCTATATTTTTTGCGGAACCGATGAAGCCAATGCCACCAAACAGGAAACGGTGTATAAGGATGCCGGGTATCACACGTTTTGTTATAAAACATACGCCAATTCATCAGCCATGCTCAATAAGCGGTTGCTTTCCTACTCTAAAGATGCCATTGCTTTTATTGTTTTCCATGAGCTTATCCATAATTATTTGGGGGCAAAAAATATTAAAATTCCATACGAGTACAACGAAGCCCTGTGCGATGTGATAGGGAATTATGGGACTTTGGCTTATGCACAATATACCAAAAATATAGATCTAGATTCTGTAAAAAATCAAATCAAGCGCAATGAAAAAATTTATACTTACCTGAACTCAACTATTTCAAAAATTAACAGTAATCCTGATAAAACATCTGCATGCAATGCCAAATGCCAAAAATCAATATATCATAATTTAAAAAACGCCAACCTGTTTCAAAAGGATAGGTTTGATTACACTGTAAATAATGCTTACTTGCTAAAGAATGAATATTATTCTAAAAATTATTTTTTGCTCAAGCAGGTACTGATGAAACAAAAATCAATACCCGCACTTTTAAAAATAATGGAATCGCTGCCTGAAAAAAGTGAAGACTATGAGGCGTATTTGAGGCGATTTACCTAATTTAAATATCTTTTATCAGGCATCCTCCGTTTCTCCAATATGGTTGATATCATATTCTACCTGGCCTAAGTAATTGGTGGTATAGTTAAGTTTGAATTTTTTGCCCCATTGCATCTCATTGTATTTGTATGAATAGATGGTATTGGTAGTTTGCGCATAGGTTTCGTCAAAACCTTTCATGTGTATTAAAAACTCAGCATCCAGATTTTCTAAATCTTTTTGTTTTAATCCGCTCAAAGGACTGTTCTCGTTAATATGGTGCACAATGGTCCATGGCATTGGAAAAAAGACAACCGAGGCTGTTTCAATATCAAGGTTGTAATATTTCCGGTTAATGCTTTCTCCTGCTTCTGTTTTCATGGCCAATATTATTCTTACATTCATTTCTATCAAGGTATTGGGTCGGGCATTTACAATGCGAAACATAAAGGCTTTACCATCTTTATAAGGTGCAATCACCGCATTTTGGCTAAACTTAATAAAGGCTGTAGGTTTGGAAAACCGGCCATATACAATACCAGTGGCAAATGCAAAGAACAAGAGACCAAACAGAGCTTCCATACCACTAATCATTCCGGTAAGGTAATCGTGAGGATAAATAGCGCCAAAACCTACGGTGGTAAAGGCTTGCATGCTAAATAAAAATCCGGTTAAAAAATTACTTTCAAAATGCTGGCCTCCCAATTTTTCAATTCCAATGGCCACATAAATTACCGCGAAAAAAAGGTTGGCTATGATGTAGGTGGAAATTATAATTATTGAAATTTTAGCAGCGCTAATTGAAATTAAATAATGGTAAAGATGAAACTTCATTCCGGTTCGTTTTGAATTGAACGAACCATCT
>JBJXDS010000309.1:0-26339 GCA_046154525.1 Bacteroidia bacterium | reverse complement strand
GCTCAGGATAAAATATTTACCATAGAAGAAGCCGTGCTGGGAGGTGGAGGAAAACTAATACCTAAAAACCTGGACCAGTTGCAATGGGTGGCAGAAACTTCAAATTATTCGCAAACTGTTAAAAATGCAATTGAAGTAAATAATGCCCGCGATGGAAAATGGATAAAGAGTATTTCGAAAGCAGATATAGATGGAGCATTGAAAGACTCAGGCTGGGATACATTAAAGCGAATGCCCCGTGTAACTTGGCTTAATGCAAATAATTTTAAATTTAACCATGCCAATAAGGTGGTGGCCTATGATATAGCTAAAAAAACTGCCTATAAGTTGGTGGACTATAATCCTGAAGAAATGGAAAATGCCGATTTTAGCTATAACAGCCTAAACGTGGCTTATACCAAAGGCAATAATTTATATATAAATGAAAAGCAAATATCGTTTGATGATAAACCTGGTATGGTTAACGGGCAGTCGGTTCACCGCAATGAGTTTGGAATTGTAAAAGGAACATTTTGGAGTAATGACGGGCAACAACTCGCTTTTTATCATTTAGATGAACATATGGTGGCCGAATATCCCATTTATCAATTAAAAACCCGCCCGGCAGATACCCGTACTATCAGATACCCAATAGCCGGAACCCCAAGTCATCATGCCTCGGTTGGGGTTTATAATACTTCTTCAAATACCATTATTTTTTTAAAAACTGGTGAACCACTTGAGCAATATTTAACCAATATTACCTGGAGCCCTGATAATAAATCGGTTTATGTGGCTATAGTAAACCGGGCTCAAAATCACATGTGGTTAAACCAATATGATGCAACAAACGGAAATTTTATTAAAACCCTGTTTGAGGAAACCAACGATAAATATGTGGAACCTGAGCACGGTCCTGTTTTTTTAAAAACAGACCCTAACAAATTTATTTGGTGGAGCGAACGAGATGGTTATAATCATTTGTATCTATATGATATTTCAGGAAAATTAATAAGCCAAATAACCAAAGGAAGTTGGGTAGTAACTGAGCTGAATGGTTTTGATAAATCAGGCAAAACTTTATTCTATACTTCTACAGGCATTAGCCCCACCGAAAGGCATTTAGTAAGTGTAAATTTAAAAACGAATAAGACTATGCTATTGACCTATAGGCCAGGAACACACACGTTATCTTTAAGTCCTAATGGCGATTTTTTTATTGACCATTTTCAAAATGCTACTGTACCGCGGGAAATTAGAATACTATCGGCAGATGGACAGAAACAAACCGTTTTGCATACAGCTACTAATCCATTAACCGATTATAAATTGGGTGAAACTACCATGGGGACTTTAAAAGCCAGCGATGGAACCGATTTGTATTACCGATTAATAAAACCTATCAATTTTAATCCTGACGCCAAATACCCTGTGGTGGTATATCTTTACAATGGCCCGCATTTGCAATTGGTAAATAATACCTGGTTAAGTGGCGCCAACCTTTGGATGCAATATATGGCTCAGCATGGATATTATGTTTTTACCATTGACGGCCGTGGTTCTTTAAACCGTGGTCATGCTTTTGAAGCAGCGGTGCACCGTCAAGTTGGTACTTTAGAAATGGAAGACCAGCTAAAAGGGGTTGAATTTTTAAAATCATTGCCAAATGTAGATGCTGCAAGAATTGGAATTCACGGTTGGAGCTATGGAGGATTTATGACTACCAGCCTAATGACCCGCAATGCGGGAGTATATAAAGTAGGAGTAGCAGGTGGCCCGGTAATTGATTGGGGACTTTATGAAATTATGTACACCGAACGGTACATGGATACCCCAGAAGAAAACCCGGATGGTTATAAAAATAATAATTTATTGAATTATACCAAAAACCTAAAAGGCAAACTCCTTATGATACACGGTGGTGAAGACGATGTGGTTCTTTGGCAGCATTCCTTGCAATACCTTGAAAAATGCATTAAAGACGGGGTACAGTTAGATTATTTTGTTTACCCTCACCATCCTCACAACGTAGGAGGTAAGGACCGGGTACATTTGATGGACAAAATTTCGAGGTACTTTTTTGATAATTTGTAAGCTATCTATTTCTAATTAAACAACCTCCAGCAAACCCCAAACCTAAAAAACCTTGGATTATTGGGATATAGCGGCGTGGAATAATAGCGTTTTCCTGTAAGGCCCATATTGATATGTTCAAAACGAATAAACAAATTCATGGTTTGGACCTGGGCACTTAAATAAAAATCGATGTAAGGATAGTTGCCAATTTTAGTTTGGTTTTGCCAAACAAACTGTCTTATATAAGGATTATAGGCATCGGCATAATAGCTACTGAACCAGTAATAATCCATCCCGATGCGGGCCAGCATATTTTTTTTAAAAAAACGGTTTTCAAAAAAGACACCACCCGATAGGGAGAGTTTTGGTAAATGAAATGTTTGGTTTATTTCTTGATAGCTAAGTCGGTTGTGCCAGTTAAATTTTCCAAATTTTAAATTATGGGAAACAAATACAAGTAAATAATTAAAATCAATACCTTTTGGGGCAGCATCCAAAAAATAAATATTATAATTTTTAAAAGTAGAGGCAGTAAAACCTGCTTTTAATTGCCAGGGAAGCCATTCTATGGAGGCATCCAACCCATTGCGAAACGTAGGATTTAGGTTTTGGTTCCATTTTATAGGGGCTGTAAAACCAATAGTTTGAAAATAATCACCGATATGTCGTTGGCTCGAAATTACGGCGTTAAGTTTAAATTTATCTTTTACCAAAAGTTTTGCTCCGGCATGCATTACATAATCTTTACTGTTTTTTCCGGCTAAAAATAACTGGCCTTTTCCGTCAAGCTCTACTTCCCCAAATTTGGAAGTTAATGCAGCATTAATCAATCCGTTTATTGATAAATTATAAAAAACCTCCTTGCCATAAAAATTATTAAAAACGCTGTAGTTGCTATATTCGGCCCCGGCTTTTATTAAATTGCTGAATTGCTTGTAGGTAGTTTTTAAAGCTATCCCTGCCGAATTGGTCACTTCTTTTAAAACCATTGAATCATTAATCCCATCCTCAAAAGTAGTTTTATAGTAAGGGGTATCTGCCCCTGGGTCCTTATACCGAAACGTGGATTTGGAAGCATGAAACGTATGATAAAAATAACCTTTGGGTATAAATTCAAAACTTAACGTGTCCAAACCGTTGGTATCTTTTAATTCGGTTTGATAAATGGTTTTTCCAAATCTGTAAAAGTTTTTAATAACAATACCAGGTTGGTTTATAATATTACTGGCATTGGCTAATGGGTTTTCAAAAACCCTTCGTTTGCCTTCAGTAGTGTCAAACGATATGGGGTCGGTAAGCCCTCCAGACTCACGAAGTTCTATTTTGTTATAGGTAGCCGCCCCCAACAAATAATATTTATCCCTTTTTGAGAGGTAGCTCGAAAACAGTTTAACGTTATAAATACTTGGTACCCGTATTTTGTCATCCCCGGCTCCGCTTAGGCTATAAAGGTAATTATTGGTTTTTAATCTCCGATAATCCAATCCTGCATTCCAGCGGCGGGTAATGTTTTGGGTATGCAATACCTCCATAAAAATCAATTCTTTTTCACCCTGCGAATAATTGAGTTTGGTATAGGGGGTGGGGGCTATAATTATACGTTCATCTGCCCCTAATTTGTCATACATCCAGGTATTTAACGTTTTAAAACCCAAATCAAATCCGGCTTGTTTGGTGGTGTTTAAAAATAAAGGTTGGGTGGGGGTACCAATCAGTCCAAGGTCTTGGTAGGCTTGGTTTTGCTTGCGGTAAGGGTTCAGTTGATGAAATCCGTTTAAGGAGGTATCGAAAGCCTGAATATTTTTTTTAATAGATTCAATATCTTGAACCGAAACAAACACCGGCCTTACTTTTCGGTCGTTTTTTGATAAAGAATCCGATTGCCCCAATACCAAGAAAGTGGTGGTTATAAAAAATGAAAATGAAAGGGCTTTGATGATTTTCAAAATGGAAATGCAAATATATTGCCTCTACTGCAAATTCGTTTGCTATTTTCGTGCTAGTGTATGATTACTTCTTAATTGGTGGCGGACTGGCAGGAACTACTTTGGCTTACAGGCTTATTAAGCAAGGGGCAAAAGTGTTGGTAATGGATGAACCCGAACGAAATATTTCTTCTAAAGTAGCTGCCGGAATTTTCAACCCCATTACTGGAAAACGAACCGCACTTACCTGGAAAGCCAAAGAAATGTTTGACGAACTTCATACCTTTTATCCCAAACTGGAAGCTGAAATGGAGGAGCATTTTTTTTATCCATTACCTTTTTATAAGCTTTTTGACAGTATTTTTGACCAAAATGAATGGCTGAACAAACAATTAGAATCAGGGTTTAATCAATTTATTGAACCTCAAATTCAATTCTTAAATAATGAACGTGTTAACAATCCTTTTGGGGCTTTGCAAATTGAAAAGGCAGGCCGTTTGGATACTAAAGTAATTTTAAAAACTTTGCAAAATTGGTTGCTTTCTCAAAATGCAATTATGTTTCAAAATTTTGATTACACCAAAGTAGAAGTGACCAATGAAATAATTAAATACAAGGAGTTAAAAGCACAAGCTCTAATCTTTTGTGATGGCTCCAATTCTTCGTTTAATTCGTTTTTTAATTATTTACCGCACAAGCCGGTTCATGGCGAAATGCTGGAAGTTGAAATTCCTGATTTTTATGAGGATAGAGTGATTAATAAAGGCGTTTTTGTACTACCAACCGGAAATCAAAACTATTTGGTAGGTTCCACCTACAACTGGGATTTAAAGGAACCAATAACTACACCTGCCGGACGGGAAGAAATAGAAAAAAAGCTTAAAGAAATATTGAAAACGAAGTTTAAAACAACCGGTCATTGGGCCGGTATTCGTCCATCCACCAAAGATCGCCGCCCATATTTAGGCCAGCACCCCAATCATAAAAACCTTTTTATTTTTGGAGGATTTGGCAGCAAAGGTGTTTCATTAATTCCATACTTATCAAAAGTGTTTACCAATTATTTATTGAATGATGCTGAATTACCGAGGGAAGTTGATATTTGTAGGGTTAGGAATTAAAAATTTAAATCAGTCATGAAAAAGTCAACCATATATGAAGTAGCTATAAAACTTGCAGGGCTTTATTTGTTTTATTTGACAATATTGCTTCTAAAGGAAACTGCAATTTATACATTTGTCTATTTAAACTTTGAGGTTGAGTATGGTGATTTTGGGAACACCAATCTTATAAGCTTGGTATATAGTATTTGTAATCTGGCATTTTACATTCCATTTGCTTTTTTCTTAACATTTCATACCCCAAAAATTGTAAAATGGATATTTAAAGCAAATGAATTTGAAGAAGTAGTTGAAATAAAAACCAATAAAAAGGGGCTATATGAAATAGCGTTAGTTATTTCAAGCTTATTACTGATTATTTCTGTTCTTCCAGAGTTTATTGTTAATTTTAAAAAATATCTAACCCTTAGCAATTTTCATAATAATCCCCAAACCTATGACACAGTTTTTTTATGGGTCGCTGGAGGCAAAATTATTTTAGGGGTTTTAATAATAGCCGGAGCCGAAATGATTTCCTCATTTTTAGTAAAAGAAAAAAATACTTATTCAAATACATAGAAATTTTGCAAAACCGCCTCATATCCATATTAAAATATTTCCTTTATTGGCTCCTGTTTTTTCAAGCAGGCCGTCTACTGTTTTTCAGCATTACCAAAGTCTATGCTTCGCAATTTGACCTTGCAGTTTTAATGCAATCCATGCTCAGGGGCTTGTGGCTGGATGCTTCTATGGCTGGGTATTTTACTCTTTTTTTATGTTTACTCCATTTAGGAGGCTTGTTTGCTCCTATAGTTTTCAACCGGATTTTTAAAATTTTTCATACGGTGATATTGGTCATTAGCTGTTTGGCTATTGTAAGCAATGCTGTTTTGTATTTGTATTGGGCCACACCGTTGGATTTTAATGCCCTTAAATATTTACAAACCCCCGAAGAGGCGGCAGCTTCTATCAATTGGTGGAATATGGTTTTGCCCATAGTTTTGGGGGTTGGTTTATTTTTTCTTTTCAATGTCTTTTTCAGGTGGCTAAAAATCAATCTGCAGCCCTCAAAACCCAAAGGGGTTTCTAATTATGTTTTGCAATCCGTGTTATTATTATTTGTAGGTGGATTACTTATTATTCCCATTCGGGGTGGTATAGGCATAGTACCGGTTAATTTAAGTTATGTTTATTTTCATAAAGAAAATTACCCCAATCAGGCAGCTTATAATCCGGTTTGGAATGTGCTTTATTCGTTTGCCGAATCTGGTTCTGAGAATAATTATTCCTTTATGGAAGATGAGTTAGCTTTAAAAAAATTTAATTCCCTTTTTCAAATTAACGACTCCATAGAAGGAAATGAAACTTTTTTAAAAACTGCTAAACCTAATATTGTAGTTATTGTTTTAGAAAGCTACTTATCCAAATTGGTTGGTTTAAAATACAAAGGCGAGGAGGTAATCCCCTCTTTTAATGCCTTAACCAAATCTGGTATTTATTTTTCAAATTTATATGCCAGTGGCGATAGAAGCGATAAGGGATTGGTGGCTATTTTTAGTGGTTATCCTGCCATGCCTAAGTCTGCTATTGTTCAGTTTCCAGATAAATTTTCAAAACTTCCTTCCATTTTTAAAGATGTAATGGAGGCCGATTATAGCACCTCGTTTTATTATGGTGGAAATCTGGATTTTGCTAATCTTCGGTCCTATTTTATTTCGGCCGGGGTTCAAAAAATAGTTTCCGATAAAGACCTTTCTTCCTTATATAAACGGGGTAAATGGGGCGTTCACGACGAATTTATTTTAAAACACTATGCCGATGAGTTGCAAAAAATGAAGCAACCATTTTTTTCAGGTGTGTTTACCCTCAGTAATCACGAGCCTTTTGATTTGCCGGGCAAGTATTATTTTGGAAGACAAAATGGCGATGAAGAATATATGAGTGCAGCCCGATACACCGATAATTGTTTGGGTACATTTATAGAAAATTTAAAAAAATCGAATCTATGGAAAAATACCTTGATTGTGATGGTAGCCGACCATGGGGTAAACCGATTGGGAATAAATGAAATGCAGGTGATTGATAAATTTCATATACCGATGGTGTGGACCGGTGGAGTGATTGAAAAACCGCAAACGGTTTCAAAAGTATGCTCTCAAACGGATATTCCACTTTTAATATTGAACCAATGCTGCATCAAGCCAAATATAGCTTACATCTATTCCAATGATATTGAAAAGAAAGGTTCGAAGCCTTTTGCTTCCTATTTTTTTAATAATGGTTTTGGATTAGTTGGGCAAAATTGCATGTCCATATTTGATAATGTGACCCAGAAATACTGGACAAATACCTGTTCAGAAGATTTGAACGGAGTTTATGGGAAAGCCTATTTACAGGTATTGAGCAAGGATTTTACAAAATAAATATGCCCAAACGCCTCGAACTAAATATTACCCCCGAGCAAGCGGCTAATGATGAATTTATAAAAAACATTGTAAAAGGAAGCATTGACTTTGAATTAGGGTTTATTCAAAAAATAAAACAATCCATTGATGCCCGCCGAAAGCCTGTAATGATAAGGCTTGTGGTTGATGTTTATTCATTGGATGAAGAATATGAAACGGAAATTTGGGAGGTAGATTTTCCAAATGCAACTTCGAAAAAATCAGCAGTAATAATTGGTTTTGGTCCTGCGGGAATGTTTGCAGCTTTGCGACTTTTGGAACGGGGAATTAAACCTGTAATTATTGAAAGGGGAAAACCGGTAAAAGACAGGCGGAGGGATTTGGCGGTTCTTAACCGGGAAGGCATTGTAAACCCCGAATCGAACTATTGCTTTGGGGAAGGAGGAGCCGGAACCTATAGCGATGGCAAGCTATATACCCGCAGTAAAAAACGGGGTGATGTCCGCAAAGTATTGGAAATATTTGTAGCCCATGGGGCCGATGAAAATATACTGTACCTGGCCCATCCGCATATAGGTACCAATAAATTGCCTCAAATTGTGGAAGCCATACGGCAAACCATTATTGATAAAGGCGGCGAAGTTTTGTTCAATGAAAAACTAACGGATATAATGGTTAATGATGGTGCAGTAAAAGCCATTCATTTAGCCTCCGGCAAAGAAATAGAAACCAATGAAATTATACTGGCCACAGGTCACTCAGCCCGTGATATCTTTGAATTACTTCATAAAAAGCAAATTGCTATAGAAGCCAAATCGTTTGCATTGGGAGTGAGGATTGAACACCCACAAACTCTTATTGATTCTATTCAATACAGCTGTGAAACCCGGAGCGAGTTTTTTCCACCTGCTGCTTACAGTTTGGTGGAACAAGCCAATGGTCGTGGGGTATTTTCATTTTGTATGTGTCCCGGTGGTATCATAGCTCCGGCTGCTACTTCACCGGGCGAAATTGTGGTAAATGGCTGGTCGCCATCACGGCGAAACGGGCGGTTTGCCAATTCAGGAATGGTGGTTTCGGTTAATCCACCTGATTGGGAAAAGTTTAAGGAATTTGGGCCTCTGGCAGCCATGAAATACCAGGAGGAAATAGAGCAAAAAGCGTATAATTCTGTTGGCAAAAATTTGGTAGCCCCGGCCCAACGGCTTATTGATTTTATAGATAAAAAAAACAGTTCCACCTTGCCCGAATGTTCTTACATTCCAGGAGTTCAAGCTGCTAGTATGGATGATATTATACCTATAGAAATAAGCAAATCATTACGGCTTGGTTTGCAACAAATGGGCAGAAAAATGAAAGGTTACCTGAGCCCCGAAGGAATAGTAATAGGAGTGGAGAGCCGGACTTCTTCGCCAGTAAAAATACCAAGAGATAAAGAAACCTTGCAGCATCCCGATATTAAAGGTTTGTTTCCCTGTGGGGAAGGAGCTGGTTATGCCGGGGGAATCGTATCGGCGGCTTTGGATGGGATGGCTTGTGCGGAGAGGATTTTATAATGAACGTTGACGAGGGTCAAAACCTCGTCAACGTTATATTTTTCAATTCTATTTTGTCAATTTATCTAATTCCTTTAATAATGTTGGAATTCGCAACCTCGATTCGTGTCCGCACGATTCGAAATACTAACACTGTTTTTACCCCCCAATCCAATCCAAATAATTCCCTTGATTTATCAATTGAAACGTAGCTTCCGAATAAGCCTTGGCAAAAGCCGTTGGGATTTTATATTCTAATCAAATAATACAAAAAAATGAAAATTTAGTCAGTGTACTGACTGAATTAATGTAAATTTAGTCAATAGACTGACTGAATTAACAAAAATAGCTTTGAGATGACCATGAAAATGATGGTAAAATTTAAAATTTATTGTTTTACTCTCTGAGCCATAAAAAAGAAATTAAATAACAAACTCTAAACCCCAAAACTAAAATTGGCTTACCTTTGCGGCTTCCTCAAACCATGCAGGTAATTACCGATCTTAATTTATTTATAAAACCTAAAAACGCCATCATTACCCAAGGAACTTTTGATGGGGTTCATGCCGGTCACAGGCAAATTTTGGGAAGTATAGTACAATTGGCCAGGGAACAAAATGGTAAATCAATTCTCGTCACCTTTCATCCTCACCCCAGGCAAGTATTGTACACGGATGAAAATTCAATCCGGTTGCTTACCACACTGGAGGAAAAAATAGAATTGTTTTCGGCAATTGGATTAGACTATTTGGTGATATTGCCCTTTGATGAAACTTTATCAAAAATGCCGGGGGTAAATTTTGTAAGGGATGTATTGGTAGATAAAATAGGGGTAACTACTATGGTAGTGGGCCACGACCACAGGTTTGGCCGAAATAGGGAAGCCTCGTTTGACGACCTGAAAGAATTTGCTGAAATTTATGGTTTTGAGGTGAGGGAGATAGCGGCCCATGATATTAGGGAGGCCGTGGTAAGTTCAACCAAAATAAGAACCAGCCTATTAAAGGGGGATATACTTACCGCCAATTTATTTTTGGAAAGAGACTATTCCATGAGCGGAAAAGTGGTGCATGGAAAAAACCTGGGGAAAGGCATAGGATACCCTACCGCCAATTTGGAGGTAAAAGACAAAGATAAATTAATACCTGCCAATGGAATATATGCTGTAAGGGTAAAACACCACAATAAAATGTATGGGGGCATGCTTAGTATTGGCAATAATCCTACCATTGAAGAGGCTGCGTGGAGTATTGAGGTTAATATTTTTAATTTTAATAAAGCTATTTATGGGGATGAGTTAACCCTTTTTTTTACAGAAAAAATGAGGGATGAGGTAAAGTTTGAATCGCTTAACGATTTAAAAATTCAGCTTAAAAAGGATGAGATAAGTGCTAAAGGTATTTTAAAAAAATATGAGATTGAGGAAGGTAGGTAATTTTTTAAAAACATTTAGTTTGCTGGGAATCATTATGCTGACGTGCTCGGCTTTTACTGCACAATCTCAAGTTACCGAACCAGATTCTACTGAGGAGGACACGGGCTACTATGAAGAAGAAATTCTCATGGATAAATCGATAACAGAGTATACCAAATTATGGGATACATCAAAAATAGGGGTGATAGCCTTGGCGGGTTCCGAAAGGCAAACGTTGTGTTTGCATCTTACCGATGATTTGCATTGTTGTTTTGTTTCACCTTGCCGAGGTAAGGTAACCAGTAATTTTGGGTGGCGCCACGGACGTATTCATGCAGGCATAGATATAGATTTGGAAACTGGTGATCCGGTGTATTCGGCCTTTGATGGTCTGGTGAGGCAGGCAGGCTGGAACCGGGGCTATGGTTATTTTGTAATCATTAGCCATTTTAACGGATTGGAAACTTTGTATGGTCACTTATCAGCTTTAAAAACAGAGGTACTGCAACCGGTAAAATCTGGGCAAATAATAGGATTGGGTGGCAATACGGGACGCAGCCGTGGTTCACACCTACATTTTGAAATAAGGTATTTTGGCAAACCCGTCAATCCAAAATTGCTCATTAATTTTGAGGATTACAGTTTGCACACCGATACATTAGTGGTAGGCAATTCATCCACATTTTCAAAATCAAATTTTATAAATGAACTTAACAGCATGGTGGAAGTGGTAAACGATTCGGTGTATCAAAAACGCGAAGAAGCCTATGAAGCCAACCGTTTGAAATCGCTAAAGGAAAAAGAAAAGAAAAAAAAGGAACTGGATAAAAAGAAAAAGGAAAAAGTCGAAAAGCTGAAAAAACAAAAAGAAAAGGAGCGGAAAAAAAATGCCAGTGCCACCCATCATACCATTACCAAAGGCGATACCCTGTATTCCATTGCCAAAAAATATAGAACAACGGTAGATAAATTGTGTGCCTTGAACGGGATGAAACCTACCGATATATTAGATTTGGGAAGAAAAATAAAAGTGAAATAAAAAAACTTCAATGAAAAACGTCCGAGGTTTTAATAACCATGGAGATTTAATTTTGGTTATGGATATAAACCTATAGAGGCCGAAATCATTCCGTTATTAAAGACATTTTTCGATAAGCCTAAAAGATGTAACTTATTTCCAAAGTTTTGCAACATTGGGCTTTCGCAATATTTCCATTTTTGCATATCAATTAATCATTCATTCCTTAGGAGTGGTTATTAAATTTGATACCAATTTTTAAAAATGGAAAAAATGAAAGCACTTGTATATCATGGCCCTTACAAAAAATCATGGGAAGAAAAACCCAAACCGGTAGTATTAAAACCGACCGATGCCATCGTTAAAATAATTAAAACTACCATTTGTGGTACAGACCTCCACATTATGAAAGGGGAGGTTCCTACGGTGACAAATGGAAGAATTTTAGGCCATGAAGGGGTAGGTATAATTGAAGAAATTGGAAACGCTGTTAGTAATTTTAAAAAAGGGGACCATGTAATTATTTCCTGCATTACCTCCTGCGGCAAATGTGAACCTTGCAAAAAAGGTTTGTATTCGCACTGTGAAGATGGCGGGTGGATACTGGGCAACCTTATTGATGGCTGCCAGGCTGAGTATGTGAGGATTCCTCATGCAGATAATAGTCTTTATCCAATTACTAAAGGCTTAGATGAAGAAGCCCTGGTAATGTTAAGCGATATTTTGCCTACCGGTTTTGAGTGTGGGGTTTTAAGCGGCCAGGTAAAACCGGGCGATACAATAGCCATAATAGGAGCAGGTCCTATAGGGATGGCAGTTTTATTAACTTCTCAATTTTATACCCCATCCGAAATTATTGTAGTAGATGTGGATGATAACCGACTTGCACTGGCTAAAACCTTTGGGGCAACCCAAATAATTAACAGCAGTAAAGAAAATGTAATTGAAAAAATAATGCAACTAACCAAGAATAAAGGTGTAGATGCAGCTATCGAGGCCGTTGGGATTGCAGCTACTTTTGAACTGTGTGAATCAATTGTGGCGGCCGGGGGGCATATAGCCAATATTGGGGTTCATGGAAAAAGCGTAACCCTGCATTTGGAAACATTATGGTCAAGAAATATAACTATTACCGCCAGTTTGGTTGATACCAAAACAACCCCTATGCTATTAAAGACCATTCAATCTAAAAAAATTGATCCGACCAACCTTATAACCCACCGTTTTAAATTGGATGAAATTATTGAAGCCTACGAAGTTTTTGGCAATGCTTCCACTGAAAAGGCTTTGAAAGTAATTTTAACGAATTAAAAATAATTTTAAATGTAAGAACTAAAAAATTCCAGAAAGTGCAAGCATCTTAACGGGTTTTAAAAATTTTCTCCACGGCGTAATTCAATTACTTTCTTTAGCTTTATTTGTAAATTGTATAAACTTTTAGCTTGATTATTTACGTCTGGTAAGGATGAAACATAAGCCAAATACATTCCACTATTCTTATAACGTTTAAATTTTTAATGGGTCTTTAAGCAAAAAAAGGGTTTTATTTTTTCTCATAAAGTATAAGAAAAAAAATTTTTTAAAAAAAAACCTTCAAGGTTTTTAAAACCTCGAAGGTTTAAGATTAGTGGTGGAGAGTATCGGAGTCGAACCGATGACCTCTTGCATGCCATGCAAGCGCTCTAGCCAACTGAGCTAACCCCCCAATAAAGTGGTGCGAAATTAACAATTACAATTCTTAATTCAAATCATTTTAAAAGAATTTTATAAAAGCCCGTTCAATATATGTGGGGATATAATTAACTAAAAGTAATTCTATTTAATTTGGAATAAGTGGACAAAGAAAATTAGGTATTTATATAAGTTTCTTTAGTATTATTGTAGAGCAATTTTAAAACACGTTCTTATGACACACCTTAAATTGACCCTTTATTCACTAGTTCTATGTATTTTTTTTAGTTTACTTTTACCTTGTAAAAGTTATGGACAGTTAAGCGGCAGCTACACCATCAATCCAAGTGGTTCGGCCAGCAGTACCAATTATTTAAACTGGGCTTCAGCGGTAGGCGATTTGTTAAGTGGTAGCCGAACGGACGGAGGATCCGCTCAGGGACCTGGTGTAAATGCAGCCGTTACATTTACTGTAACTGATAATGTTTATAACAATACTGCCATTGAGCTTACAGCAATTACCGGTAGTTCTTATACAAATACAATAACGTTTAAATCGGCTGGTGGGGATAGCACCAAATGTAGGCTATCCAATGCCTCATCCTCTAGCAGTACTAACGATTACGTTTTAAGTATTAACGGTGCCGATTATGTTACCTTTCAGGAAATTGGGTTTGAAAGAACAGGAACCAATACGTATTGTAATGTAGTAGTTATAAATAGCGATGCGGATAAAAACCGGCTTATCCGTTGTTTTTTAAAAGGAAAAAAACAACCTAGCAGCTCAACCCTAGGTTTTGCGTATGGCCCAGGATCTATCATATATTTTCTAGGTAATGCTGACAGTACCGAAATTACCCAAAATGAAATAATGTATGGATATAATGGTATATTTAACACAACCAATTGCACTGCCAATACTATTAGCGGTAATAGAATAGATACCAGTGGTTCTTCCGGTATATATATGACAGGACAAAACTCCCTTCGCATTTTAGGAAATTCTTTTAATATGGGAGATTTTGGAGCTGGTAAAGGACATTATACATCCTATGGGTTCAGGATTGAAAGCAGTCCTTCAATGATTGCTGCCAATAATAAGGTAATTATGTCCGCTGTTAATGGTCAGGTTGTAAGGGCGATAGTACTTGCCGGAGTAAATACACCCTCTACTTCACCTACAGCCATGGTTTATAATAACAGTGTAGTTAACAGTGGAGGAACCACGGAATGTACAGGTTTTGCCGTTTACGGAACTTATTATATGGAAATAGCTTATAACAATGTTTTAATTCTGAACTCCCTTACCAATGCAAGTGGCTACTATCATTATGCAGCGTATTCCAATGGAAATATAAGTATACTTAATAACAATTTTATAAATAAAGGAGGTGGATACGCTATTAATGTTCCTGGTAGTAATACAGCCGATCTTGACACTCTCGATTACAATAATTTATATACCAATGGCAATTATATTGGTAATTGGAATGCTACCAACTATTCCACATTTTCGGCTTGGCAATCAGGCACAAGCAGGGACGCTAATAGCATGAATTATGATCCTGGTTATGCCAGTAATTCAAATTTGCATGTGTCGAACATAAAATTAAATGGAAAGGCCTTGTATGATTCCAGGATTCGAACCGATTTTGATGGCGATTCAAGGGATAATTCAACACCTGATATTGGGGCAGATGAATTTTTCCCGGCCACTTTGGATGCTGGTGTTGCCAACCTCGACAGCCCCATGCTTTTTAGTGCTGGCAAACAAAATGTAAAGGTGAGTTTTCAAAATTATGGGTTTGATACAATAAAAAAAGTTGAAATTTACTGGCAAATAAATGGGTCCTCCCAATCACCTTATAGTTGGTCGGGAACCTTGGCTCCGGGAGCATCCTCCTCATCCGTTATTGGTAACTTTACGTTTTCGGCCAATACCACCTATAAATTTAAAATTTGGACGAGAGATCCCAACGGAAAATCAGATCAGAAAAATATAAATGATACCCTTACCATAACCCGAATGCCGGCCATGGCAGGAAAATACACCATTGGAGATACTTCGGTTGCCGATTATAAGTCCTTTAATCAAGCCATTACTGCCATAACATCGCGCGGAATTTCAGGGGCAATTACTTTTGACGTATTTAAAGGAACGTATAATGAACAAATTACACTCGTGGGTTTGCCAGGAATGGGTTCTTCCAATCCTATAAAATTTCAAAATATTACGAATGACAGTACAAAGGTTGTTATAACTCTAGCATCTACTGTGGCAACTGGTAGTAATAATGCTGCCTTACAACTACGAGGTGCCAGCTACATTACTTTTAAGGGAATAACATTTGAACGGACTGGAACAACCACAAATATTGGACATGTAATTCATATATTGAATGGAGCACATCACAATACTTTTACTAACTGCAGGATGATAGGCTTGATGAATGGCACAACGCAAGGATATAACATATGGTCGGATGGAAGTAAAGACGATTATAATACTTTCCGAAATAATAGGATTCAGTTTGGTAATACTAATATGCAATATCTCTCGTCTACTGGAGCCAATGAAAAAGGAACGGTAATTGAAGGTAATATTTTTGAAGGTGGAATGAATAATTCTGTAGTTATTCAATTCAATGACAGCATTACTGTGAAGGGTAATAAATTTATAGGTATAAATAATCATATACCTGGTAATTTTGATATTCAATTATCGGATTGTGATAAAGCTATAAATGTGAATGGCAACTTCTTTAATTCGAACAATACCGATACGTCATTGTGGCTAGTGGGATGCAATGCTGCAAGTGGTAGTTACGGGATAGTAGCTAATAATGCCATTACAAAAAATTATGGAAAGGCTATTTTGCTAGATGGTGTGGATTATCAAAATGTAGTATACAATAGTATTTATTTCAACAGCGGTGCAACAACCAATTCAGCCATCAATACTTCAGCAGCCACTTCAAGCAACATTGTAATGAAAAATAATAATATTGTAATGGACGGTGGAATAGCCTTTAACATAAATACCGGTTCACAGGTTAGTGCCAGTGATAATAATAACCTGTTTATAAAAGGTGGGCAATTTGCATACTGGGGTGCTTCTTACAATACCCTATCGAGCATGGTTTCAGGTACAGGCATGGATCTAAAAACGTTGTCAATTGATCCTCTGTTTATAGTTGGAAGCAACTTACATATAAAAAACTATCTGTTGAAGGGCAAAGGTACACCGGTTTCTGGGGTAACCACAGATTTTGATGGTGAAACCCGCCATAGCACAACACCTGATATTGGGGCTGATGAATTTATATTAGTGCCAAATGATGCCGGAATGACGGCCCTTTATAAACCGATTGTTTCTACATGCGCAGGAGTTTTGGATGTGGAAGCAGTGATCAAAAATTTTGGAAATGATAATTTAAAATCGGCCACCATTACATGGACTGTTAACGGGGTATCACAAACTCCATACACATGGACCGGAGATCTAAAAACTAATGCATTGGATACAGTATTGCTAGGTTCATATAATTTTTCTACCGCCTTTAACCCCAGGTTTACACTCCGTACCTATTTACCAAATGGGCAATCGGATGGTATTGCCTTTAATGATTCTATAATAGTTACAAGGGCCTTAAGAGCTTTACCAAATGCGAATGCCGGGGCAGATATGATTATTTGTACAGGAGATTCGGTAACACTTGGTTCAACACCTGCCACTGGTCATAGTTATAAATGGATGAGTATTTCGGGTTCAACCCTGTCCACCAAATCACAAATAACAGTGAAACCGACAGCCACCACAAAATATGTTTTAGAAGTAACCAATACCTCCTTTGGGTGTACCCGAAATGATACCATAGAAATAAGTTTAAATACCAAACCCTTAGCCAATGCAGGAATTGATAAAACTATTTGCCCCGGAAGTAATGTTCAACTAGGTGCTGCTCCTCAATCAGGATTTACCTACAGTTGGACGAGTATACCAGGTGGATTTACCTCTTCCAGTGCCAATCCAACGGATATTCCGTCGTTTACAACTACTTATATTTTGGAAAAAACAGTTTCCGGCTCGGGGTGTAAGGATTTGGATACCGTGGTTATAACTGTAGATGTAATACCATTTCCTAAAATACAGGGTAAGGATAACTTGTGTCAAAAAGAAAAACAGAATTATTTTACAACTAAAAATTCAGGTAATACCTATAAATGGATAGTAAGTGGAGGTACAATTGTTAGCGGTCAAAATACAAATAGTATAATTATAGATTGGGTGGCTACTGGTATTAATTTGTTGCAGGTGGTTGAAACCAATTCTGCCTCTTGCTTTGATACAACTGATTTTTATGTAATCGTAAATCAAAATCCGAAAGCTGACTTTATTTTTAAAGGAACTTGCCTAACAGAGATTAGCACATTTACAAATCTAAGCACCAATGCTCAAAACTATGCCTGGACTTTTGGAGATGGGATAACATCTACTCAAAAGGATCCTTTACATACGTATGCTACAGCAATTAGCTATAATGTTAGGCTTATAGCCAAAAGTAGTTTTTGCAATGATACAGTTACTAAATTAGTGCCAATCGAGCCTTTGCCCGTTCCTAACTTTACCACTGTTCAAAAACCAAATAACACCCTTGATTTTTCTAATACGTCAACAATTACCACCGGAAGCATCGTTTCATGGCACTGGCGGTTTGGTGATGGGGATACCTCCATTTTACAAAATCCTACACATAAATATCCTTCATCGGCCAATTATACCGTTACCCTATGTGTTAAATCTTTGCCCGGATGCGAAAGCTGCACAACCAAAGACATTAGTTTTGCTGGAGTTAAAGGAGTGGGTATTGATCCTGCTTTATATATATATCCAAACCCAGGAAGGGGTCTCTTTAAAATACATGCCTCTAAACAATTGGTTTCAGTTAATATTTTAAATACCCTTGGTCAGGTTGTTCAAATCGGATATCCGCTAGATAATGAATTTATTTTCAACCTGACAGAACAACCATGTGGTGTTTATTTTGTCAAAGTAGAAATGGGAAGTTTAACCCAAGTAGTTAGAATTATAAAAGAATAGTTTTTTTAAAATATAGTGTTTTAAAAAAGGACAGACCTACACCATTGGGAACTGTCCTTTTTTTTTGTACCACCCTTTACCAATTGTTTTATTCGAAATCAACCACTTGGCTGTCCACATTTTAAACAAAAGAGCCGGGCCTATAATTGTAACTCGTAACACAATTTTTAGTATTTTCGTCTTTTGTTTTACAAGGCTTTGAAAAGATCCACTTTCCTTTTTTTATTATCTCTTTTTTCAATATCTCAACTGTTTGCACAATCAGATACAGCCACATACCCTTATTGGATAAATATGATGCAAGATGAAAGCATAAATTTTCATCAAACCCAAAGAGCTTTCGAATTATATTGGAATAACCGCACCATCGAAAAAGGGTCTGGCTGGAAAGCTTTTAAGCGCTGGGAATACAGCACCGGATTGAGGGCTGATATCAAAGGAATCATTACACCTGAATCAAATTATTATTACAATATTACGCAATGGGACAGTGCCCATGAGGCAAAAAAATCAAAATATACCACCTTGGCCGCTCCATGCTTTTCCAATGGATTTTGGAAAGAATTAGGTCCGTTAAAATATCCGGCCAATAATACAGGACAACCTACCGGAATGGGTCGGATAAATGCATTGGCCTTTCACCCCAAAGATAGCAATACTATATATGCAGGAGCACCGGCAGGTGGACTTTGGGTAAGTCATGATTATGGAAAAACCTGGAAAAATAATACAGATACATTGCCTACACTCGGGGTTTCATCTATAGCTATTGACCCCAAAAATAGCGACACAATATATATTGGCACAGGCGACAGGGATGCAAGCGATGCCGCAGGTTTGGGGGTAATGTGGAGCAGGGATGGGGGCAAAACATGGTTGCCAAGAAATACAGGAATGGGTTCGTTAACAGTAGCCAGGTTATTAATAAATCCTAAAAATACAGCCATACTTATAGCAGCTACCAACAATGGAATATATAGAACCACCAATTATGGGGCTAATTGGTCACAGGTAATAAGCGGGTATTATAAGGAATTGGTTTTTGGTGCTGGCAGCCCTAATACAATGTTTGCATCGCTAAATGGTTTATTTTATAAATCGGCCGATAATGGAGCCAGTTGGTCACTCACCACCACTGGACTTCCATCTTCGGGTGTTTCGAGGGGTGTGATAGCTGTAACTCCGGCGGATACCAATTATGTTTATTTTTTAGAAACTAGTGGCTCAGTATTTCAGGGCATGTATAGGAGCACCGATAAAGGTATTTCATTTACTACCCGAAGTACTACTCCCAATATAATGGACTATAGCAGCACTGGTTCTGGTACTGGAGGACAAGCCTGGTATGATTTGGATGTGGCAGCCGATCCAAAAAATAAGGATATTGTGTATTCCTGTGGAGTTAATATTTTTAAATCGGTAAATGGAGGTACTAACTGGACTATAAACGCCCATTGGGTTGGAACTGGTGCCCCTGCTGTTCATGCCGATCACCATATAATGGAATATAATCCTCACAACCAAAACCTTTTTGCGGGATGTGATGGTGGAGTGTATTATACACGAAACGGAGGCACCGTCTGGAACAATATTTCATCGGGGTTAGGGGTTTCTCAAATATATAAATTAGGTCAAAGTGCTACCAACAAAAATGTAGTGATGAATGGCTATCAAGATAATGGTTCAGCCCGTTATGATGGAAGTTTTACAACAGTTTTTGGAGGAGACGGTATGGATTGTTTGGTGGATTTTACAGATGAAACGGTGGGCTATGGAGAAATTTATTACGGTGATATATTTAGAACTAAGAATAGTAACTCGCAAGGATATATAGCCGGAAATGGAAGAAACGGGATAAATGAAGGAGGAGCTTGGGTAACACCATTTGTTTTAAAGGCCAACGACGCCAATACCATGTTTATAGGTTATAAAAATATTTGGCGGAGCAACAATGTTAAAGCCGCTACAACCTCTACCATTGCATGGACCAAAATTTCAAACAGTCTCGCAGGAAGTAACAGCAGCAATTTTAATTTTTTAGAAAGTAGTATCGCTCAGCCAAACATGCTGTTTGCAGCCCGAGGCGATGCCAAACTTTTTAGAACATCCAATGCGAATGCAGCAACTCCCAGTTGGACGGATTTAACATCTACATTGCCTAATTCGGCTACCGTAAACTCTATCGAAACCAACCCAAAAGATAGCAATGTAGTTTACATTACACAATCAAATAGGGTTTATAAATCTACCAACAGAGGCACTAGCTGGACCAATATTACAAGTAATTTGCCCAATGTAGCTCAACTAAGTATAGTGCTGGATACCAGTAGTAGCAAAGAGGAGTTGTATGTAGGTGGTTGGGGTGGGGTATATTTTAAAGACAATACCTCATCTAACTGGGTTAAGTATAGCTATGGTTTGCCCAAGGCCACCCGGGTGCAGGAATTGGAAATTTATTATGCACCTTCTGGTAAATCTCAAAGTCATTTAATTTGTGCAACCTATGGTCGCGGCAATTGGGTTACACCATTGCATGACGACAATAAAATTCCAAAGGCTAAATTTGTGGTGAAGGATACCGCCGTTTGTAAGCTTACCAACGTTCACCTAACCAATTCATCCTTAAATTTGGCTAGTTCATTTTTATGGAGAATTTCGCCTAATACCTTCTCATTCGTAGGTGGTTCAGATAGTACATCCGAAAATCCACAGGTGGTTTTTACCGATTTGAACAGATACAGTATAACACTTATAGCCGAAAACTGTATGGGTAAAGATACCTTTACTCAACTTTATAAAATTGAAACCTTCGATACCACCAGAAGGGCCAAATGTATTTCAACCAATACTTTTACCAATTGGGCCATGGGGATAACCGATTTTACATTAAACGGTAAAACCCATAAAAGCCTTTATACAAAAGACGAAGGAAATTATTTAGATTTAACCTGTACCCAAATTTTTAAACTTAAGGCAGATACGTCTTATATTGTAAATTTAATAACCAATCCATCCAACAATGAATATGTTAGAGGATGGATAGATTATAACGACAACGGTGATTTTACAGATGCTGGTGAACTGGTTATTCAAACACCATCCGCCAAAACACATACAGACACAATAGTAGTGCCTAATAATCCTATAATGAACAAACCCTTAAGAATGCGGATAATCAGTGACTACAATTCCCTTTCTACCCCTTGTGCTAATATTGCCTACGGGCAAACTCAGGATTATGCCGTATATTTTGATCTACCATTAATTAGGGCGAAAGCAAGTAAAGATTCAGTTTGTGCGTATAATTTGGTTATGATCAAGGACAGTTCGCAAGGAAATTTTGCTACCTACGATTGGAATTTTGGTGAATCGGCTACCCCTAAAACCGCCATGGGCAAAGGCCCACACGCTGTGAGATTTGACAGTACCGGCTACCGAAAAATTACGTTAACCCTAAACGGGCAGTATTCAGAAACCTTTGATAGTTTGGTCTTTGTGAAACCAAGTCCCCGATTGGGTTATGTTCATTTCCCCAATCCTAATGCATTGTGCGAAGGATTAGCAGATAGTATAATTGCAACCGACACCAATGGGTTGACATTGAAATACCGCTGGTCTAAAAATAATGCCCCCAATTTTAATTTAAGTAGTAAGCAAATTTTTAATAAAATTTCGCTTCCCGATTCAGGTTTTTATTCGCTGGAAGGAACGATTAACGGATGTTCAGATACTGCCGCTCCATTTAAACTAATAGTGTTCGCCATGCCAAAAGCCGGATTTGCCATTAATGATTCCGATCAATGCTTAAAAGGAAATTTATTTAATGTAAGCAGTTCAGCTTCATTATCGCAGGGAACAATTTTGTACACGTATAGTTGGGGTGATGCAGCAACGAGTAATACCGCAAATCCTTTACATAGCTATGCCTCTAGCAATGTATTTAAAATAAAACAGTTGGTTAACACAGCCTATAATTGCAAAGATTCTGTTATAAAAATTGTGGAAACTTTTGTTCAACCTGTTTCTGCTTTTTCATCTTCAGCCACGGCATATTGTTTTACGGAACAGGCTTTTTTATTCACATCCACGGCTTCAATAGCAAAAGGTTCGGTTATTAAAAATTACTGGAATACCACAGGTGTGGCCAAAGATTCAGGAATTAACTTTAAACCTGCATATTTAGCAGCTGGCAATTTTAATATTCAACTTATTTCAGTTTCGGATAAGAATTGCCGGGATACCAATACCTCTAGTATTATTGTACATCCCAATCCTAAATCAGGTTTTTTGGTTAATGATACTGACCAATGTGTAAATACCAATCTATTTATTTATACAAACAATTCATCTGTTACTTCGGGCACTCTTACCAATACCCTTTGGAAATTAGGCGATGCCACTACTTCAGTGCTTTCAGGGCCCATTACAAAAACATATTTATCTGATGGTAATTATATTGTTTCCCTCATTTCAGAAACTGATAAAGGGTGTAAGGATACAGTTTTAAAATCGGTTACTACCAACCCAAAACCGCAGGTAAAGTTTGGAATTAATAAAAAGGAGCAGTGCCTTATTGGAAATAATTTTCAATTAAATGACAGTTCAAAAATAATTTATGGATCTATTGTTAAATACAATTGGTACTTTGGAGATAATACATCAGCTACGAGTGCAAATACCAATCATTCCTATTTAAAGGAAGGGGTATTTAATGGGTATTTTAAAGTGGAAAGTGCCAAAGGATGTGTTGACAGTGTTTTATTTACAAATACAGTAAATCCTAATCCCAAGGCCGATTTTACTTTCAATTTTGTATGCGTGGATGATACAACCGATTTTAAGGATATCAGTAGTATTACAATTGGAACAATTTCAAACTACAAGTGGTATTTGGAAACCACCGATACCCGAATTAATCAAAATGTTTTAAAAGCGTATTCAAGCCCCGGAAATAAAATTGTTTCGTTGGTTGTATCAAGCCTAAAAGGATGCAAAGATTCTCTAAGTAAAACAGTAAATGTTTTTGATAAACCAAAAGCTTCTTTTACCTATACTATTGAACCTTTAGGGGGAACCAATACCGTACTAAAATTAACTGAAAATGGAAGCAATGCCAACGATTGGCAATGGACTGATGGGTTTTTAAATGTGGGTTCGGGCCAAATAATAGATTTTAATTATATCGACTCGGCTTCGGTTTGGGTAAAACTAATAGCAAAAAATACGGATGGTTGCATTGATACTGCACTTCGATTTATAAGAATAAACCCAAGTGTAATTTTGTATTTCCCAACCATTTTTACACCTAATGGCGATTTGCTAAACGACGTTTTAAAAATAGAAGGTGCTGATTATGTAAAAAGCTATGACCTTACAATTTTTAACCGCTGGGGTGAATTGGTTTTTAAAACTAACAATCCAAAGGATTACTGGGATGGGTTTTATAAAAATGAAGAATTGCCTGTAGGTGCATATCCATACGATATTGTAATCATTGATTTGACTGGCAATAAGATTAGTAAAAAAGGGGTAGTGCAATTGATAAGGTAAAGGATTAAATAATCTTATTCCCCAAAATACTGCTTCAAAATATTTGCCCGCACTTTTCCAACTACTTTTTCAAGGGTTTCGACGGGTTGCGATTTTAAATTTTTAATACTTTTAAATTTCTTTAAAAGAAGTTTAGCGGTTTCTTCACCAATGCCTTTTATTTGGGTAAGTTCCGTTCCCAGGCTGCCTTTGCTGCGGCGGTTGCGGTGATTAGTGATTCCAAAGCGATGGGCTTCATCCCTCAGTTGCTGAATAATTTTTAAAGTCTCCGATTTTTTATCAATATACAATGGCAGCGGGTCTTCAGGGTAATACAGTTCTTCTAATCGCTTGGCTATACCTATTACTGCAAATTTTCCATACACACCAACTTCCTTCATGGCTTCTACTGAAACACTCAATTGGCCTTTTCCCCCATCAATAATTACCAAATCGGGTAGGGGTTCGTTTTCTTCTACCAGTCGTGTGTAGCGGCGGGTTATCACCTCCTTCATCGTGGCAAAATCATCGGGGCCCTCCACTGTTTTTACATTAAATATACGGTAATCTTTTTTGGAAGCTTTTCCATCCCTAAAAACCACACAGGCTGAAACCGGGTAATTTCCCTGAATATTAGAATTATCAAAACACTCAATGTATTTGGGTTGAACCTTGAGTTTCAAATCCTGCTGCATTTGATTCATCAGTCGGTTTACTTTTAGTTCAGGGTCCAGCTTATCATATTGCTCTAGTTTCTCTTTTTTAAAGTGGAGGAGGTTGGCCATACTTATTTCCAAAAGTTTAAGCTTATCTCCTGTCTTGGGTATTGTAAACCTTAGATTGGCATCGTACGTCTGAATCAAAATAGGAATAATGACTTCTTTGGCTGTACTTTTATGACGGTCGCGCATTTCAATAATAGCCAGTTCCAAAATTTCATTATCTGTTTCATCCAATACTTTTCGGTATTCGATGGTTTGGGTTTGGATAATCATCCCGTTCACAATTTTTAGGTAATTTACAAAGGCAAATTGCTGTGAAGTGCTGATATTAAAAACATCTACATTTGTAATGGTGATACTTACTACCGTGGTTTTACCTTGATAATTGGCAAGTCTTTCTAATTTATTTTTAAATAAACCGGCTTGCTCAAAATGCAATTCATTGGAGGCTTTTTGCATTTTTTCTTTCAAATGATTTTTAACTTCGGTTAGGTTTCCGCCCAAAATATTTTTAATACTTTTAATGGATTCCATATATTCCTTCTCTGTTTCATAACCTTCGCAAGCCCCACGACAATTGCCAATTTGGTATTCCAAACACACCTTAAATTTATGAGCTTCAATATTTTTTTCGCTTAATACATAATTACAATTACGAATAGGGTACAGATGCTTTACCAAATCCAAAACAATCTTCATTACATATGGGGATGAGAATGGTCCAAAATATTCGGAACCATCAATTATAGGGTTTCGCATGGCATACACTTTTGGAAACCTTTCATTGGTAATTCGAATGACCGGAAATGACTTATCATCTTTGAGACTAATATTATACCTTGGTCTAAACTCTTTTATCAGACTGTTTTCAAGTAATAATGCATCAATCTCTGTATTTACAACAGTAAACTCAATCCTTATAATTTTGGAAACCAGAACCTCAGTTTTTCGGTTTTCAAAATGTTGTTTTGTAAAGTAACTGCTGACCCTTTTCTTCAGGTTTTTGGCTTTGCCGATGTAAAGAATAACATCTGACGAATCAAAATATTTATAGATGCCCGGCTTATCGGGGAGGTTGGTAATAATTTCTTTTAGGGCTTCGGGTTTCAAAATTGAGATTTGAAAATTTGAAGATTTGGAGATTTGAAAATGAGAGAATAAAAATAATTTTCAAATCTCCAAATTTCCAAATCATCGAATTAAACAGTCATAATATCCTTCTCCTTTTCCACCACCAATTCGTCCACTTTTTTAATAAATGCGTCAACAAGTTTTTGAATATCAGCTTCACCATCTTTGGCTTCATCTTCGCTTAGGCCTTCTTTTTGAAGTTTTTTAATTTTCTCGATACTGTCTTTGCGGATATTGCGAATGGATATTTTAGAGTTTTCGGCTTCGGCCTTGGCTTGTTTTACCAATCCCATTCTTCTTTCTTCGGTAAGGGGCGGCACAGCAATCATAATAATAACTCCATCGTTTTGTGGATTTAAACCTAAGTTGGCAGCCATTATAGCTTTTTCAATTACTGGTATCATGGTTTTTTCCCAAGGCTGAACTACAATAGTTCTTGCATCAGGGGTATTTACGTTAGCAATTTGATTAAGTGGTACAAAGGAACCATAATATTCAACCATAACGCCATCAAGTACGGAAGGCATTGCCTTTCCAGCTCTTAATCTGGAAAATTCAATACGCAGATGTTCAATGGATTTATCCATGTGTTCGCGGGTATAGGTTGCTATTTCTTTCAGGTCGCTCATAACTTTAATATTTGTTCGACAAAAATAAAGACAAAAGAACTAAAAAATTCAAATATCAAGTTTCAAATACCAAATGGTAAATTATTCATTATCATAGTTTGCTG
>JBJXDS010000308.1:0-3424 GCA_046154525.1 Bacteroidia bacterium | reverse complement strand
TATGATAGCCTGCTAATAAATCAAATTCAGTTTCATAACCTTTTCCAAAGTTCCAAAACTTTGGAATAGGTTAACAAATTTACCCCAGTTCCACAATCGTAATCCCATCTCCGCCAAAGTCGGCATGTTCGCTTTCCAGTTTTTTTACATGGCTTATTTTTCTGAGGTTTTCGCGTATCATTTTGCGGAGGATGCCATCACCTTTGCCGTGTAGTATCCAAAGTTTATCAACGCTTAAAACCAAAGCATTGTCCACAGCAGTTATCGTTTTTTGTAAGGCTTCTTCAGTACTCATGCCCCGCACATCCAGGCGTGGGCTAAAGTCCTGGCTTATTTGGGTATAATTGTAGCCGCCAATCCGGGTTTTAGGTTTTACTGCTTTAGGTTGGGGAATAATTTCTATCTGGTCAAAATCAAGCCGTGATTTTATCAGGCCCATTTCTACCAATACTTTTTCTTTGCCCACCTGTAGTACTTTGCCAAGGGATTCATAGCCTTTTATTTTTACTAAGGTTCCGGGTTCAATCTTTATTGGAGGTTGAGATTTAGGCTGAGGTTGAGATTGAGGTTCAGGCTTGAGTTCAGTTTCAGCTTCTACCAGTTTGGTACGGATGGCTTTGGTTACAACCGGATCGGCATTGGCTGTTTTTATATCGCGAACTGTTTTTTCTATTAGCTTGTTGGTATTGCTAAGTATGTCTTTGGCTTGCAGTTTGGCCTGATTCAGGATGTCGGCTTTTTGGCCGGAAAGTTTGGTTTTCAATTCCTCATAATCGGCCATCAATTTATTTAACCGGGCTTCCTTTTCTATTACCCGTTTTTCGGTTGAACGCACATTTTGAAAATCTTTTTCGTACTCCGAAAGTATTTCTTCCATGCGGTGCTGGCTTTTGCCGGCCTTGGCTTTGGCCCTTTCAATAATGTCTTTGTTCAAGCCTGTTTTTTTAGCCAACTCAATGGCAAATGAACTTCCGGGCTTTCCGCTTACAAGGGTATAAAGCGGTTCGTATTTTTCCAAGTCATACAACATACTGCCATTAATAAATCCTTCGGTTTGCCCTGCATAATTTTTAATATTACTAAAGTGGGAGGTAACCACCCCAAAAGCTTTATTTGAATTTAATCGTTCCAAAACCGCCTCGCCAATGGCTCCTCCAAATTGTGGGTCAGTTCCGCTACCCAATTCATCTATAAAAAAGAACGTGTTCTTATCGGCAAAATTCACAAAATGTTTCATGGCCGTAAGGTGAGAACTGTAGGAACTCAAATTATTATCAATACTTTGCCCATCGCCAATATCCACCATCAGGTTTTTGAATAATGTAAATTTGGAATCGGGGTAACAACACACCAACAGGCCGCATTGCAGCATGTATTGGTTTAAAGCAATGGTTTTTAAAGCTACCGATTTTCCCCCGGCATTGGGCCCTGAAATAACCATGATGCGTTTTTCTGTATTTAAACTCAGGTCAAGTGGTACCGGGGTTCTATTTTCTTTTTTTAATTTTATAAATAAAAGGGGATGAAACGCTTGGATAAGATGAAGTTCATTGGTAGTATTAATGATTGGTTTAACAGCATTCAGCCTGATGGCCAATTGTGCTTTAGCCCTTATAAAATCAGTAATGGTTATTTTCTTTAGATATTCCTCCAAATCCGGCAGCCATGGCATTATTTTCAAAGTAACTTCCCGCAGTATCCGTTCGGTTTCGCGTTGTTTTTCAAAATAAAAATGCCTTAAATTATTATTGGCTTCTACTATTTCGGTGGGTTCGATGTATAAAATATTTCCACTGTTCGATTCGTCATGTACCAACCCTTTAATTTTGCGTTTATGTTCTGCAATGATGGGAATTACCAATCGTCCCTCTCTAATAGAAATATCGGTTTCCCCAGCCCAGCCCTCGTCTTTGGCTTTTTTAAAAATTGAAACTAACTGCTTGTGAATATCTCGT
Organism: Bacteroidia bacterium; assembly: GCA_046154525.1. Classification (GTDB taxonomy): domain Bacteria; phylum Bacteroidota; class Bacteroidia; order NS11-12g; family UBA9320; genus JABWCE01. The sequence goes on along the minus strand of JBJXDS010000308.1, from coordinate 1,469 downwards.
TCGGTTTTACTAATATCTCCGGTTATTTTTAATAATTGTGGCGATGCTGAAGGTTTTATTCTTCCGTTTACGTCTATTACTTCATCAATAATTTTCAGGATGTCTTTTTTTAAAGTAACACCCGTATAAAGTTGAAACAGCGCTGGGTATTTTTCCTCTTGTTTTTTAAAATAAAGGGTTATTTGCTCTATCAATCGACAAATCTGCCTTATATGGTGCAACTCCATTTCAGTAAGGCTTAAGCCTTCAATTGTTAGTTTATTCAGAGTACTTGAAATATCTAAATAGTTATCGGCGGGAAATTGCTCATCATCGGTAATTATTTGTTTAAACTCAGCAGTTTGGTTTACCCACAGCTGAACGGTTTTGGCATTAAAAGAAAACGACATTTTATTAACCATAGCCTCTCCCATCGGGCTAAGGCAATGCTCAGCCAACAATTGCCGAATGGTATCGAAACCTATTTTTATTTCTATGTCACGAGGGTACATTTTAAGTATTTGTTATGGCTGTCATGCTGAGGAACGAAGCATCTCTCCGATTTGCGTTCTAAAGATGCTTCGTTCCTCAGCATGACAAATCACCTGACAAATTTCAATTTTCTAGTCTATTCAAATTTTCCACCACCTCATCCATCATTTTGGTAAAATCATCGGGGTGATTGCTGTAATATTTAAAACTGGAATCCATTTGCCACTTTTCAATTTTTTGACTTTTATAAATAAACTGGTACGAACTGTCAATTAAAATATTGGTGTTGTAACCATATTTCTGAAGTACTTTTTCATTTCCTTCTGCTAATACAATATCGGTAAGCACCGTTATCATTTTATTTCTTGGTAAATGATAGCCTGAGTATGCTTTTACTTCTTTTTCTTTGCAGGCCAAAAAAGTTAAGATTAAAATAAATAAACTGCCTATACATTTCATTAGTGGCAAAAGTACAATGATTAAGCAAAACCTTGAAAAAATAAAACAGCAATTACCTCACGAAGTTCAATTGGTGGTAGTTTCTAAATTTAGGAGCATTGATGAACTGAGAGAGGTTTATGAAACCGGCCAAAGGGAATTTGCCGAAAACCGGGTTCAGGAAATGGTGGAAAAATTTAATGAACTACCAAAGGACATAAACTGGCATTTAATTGGTCATTTGCAAAGCAATAAAGTAAAATATATAGCCCCATTTGTACGCCTAATTCATTCTGTGGATAGCTTGGAATTGGCTCAGGAAATAAATAAACAGGCGATTAAAAATAACAGGACGATTTCTGTTTTATTGCAATTTCATGTTGCTCAGGAAGATTCGAAATTTGGATTAAAACCAGAAGACGCTGAATCGGTTTGCCAGCAGATTTTAGAATTATCAAACATTGAAATATTAGGAATAATGGGCATGGCTACATTTACCATGGAGGAATCATTAATTAGAAAAGAGTTTAAAATTTTAAAATCCATTTTTAAAAATTTGA
>JBJXDS010000307.1:0-2554 GCA_046154525.1 Bacteroidia bacterium | reverse complement strand
GAAACGAATTTCTGTACTATCTGAATAATCTTGCAATGAAATAAATTTGGCTTCCAATCTCTGTTTCCAGGGGCTTTGTTCAAAATTATGCTTGGCTTCAACAATTGACTTTTCATCAATATCTATTCCTTTTATTATTGTTTTCTTATTCTTTTGAGCCATCATCAAAGCAATTATTCCGCTTCCGGTCCCAATGTCCAAAATAATTTTGGAATTTTTTATTTCGGCCCAGGCTCCTAACAATACAGCATCGGTTCCCACCTTCATGCTGCTATTACCATGGCATACAGCAAATTGTTTGAACCGGAATATCACTTGGCAAAGAACGATAAAAAGAGTGGTTTTGTCGAAGACTATAAAAAATTATAGTACTATGTATTGCATAGTACAATTTAAAACATATATCTTTGCATCGCACTTTACAAGAAATAAAAACTTAAAAAACAAATTTCAATTATGATAATCCAACTAAAGTCCTTTTCTGAATTGTTTGAAATTTTTAAAATTTGGCCATTTGATTCTACTTGTTTTTTGTCTTTTGCTTTTTGAAATTTTAAAAAAATATGAACGTAGAAAATACTATATCACAAATGCGGAAAGGGATACTGGAATATTGTATTCTGGCCGTAATAAGCCGGGGCGAAATATATGCCTCCGATATTTTAAACGAATTAAAAGAAGCCCATTTAATCGTGGTGGAAGGAACTTTATATCCTTTACTTACCCGACTTAAAAATGCAGGCTTGCTTACTTATACCTGGAAAGAATCGGTACAAGGCCCACCGCGAAAATATTTTTTATTAACCGATGAAGGCCGTAAATTTTTAAAAGAACTGGACGAAACCTGGAAAGATTTGAATTACTCAGTAAATAAAACAACCCAAACTACTTAAGATTTTAGATATACAATTTTAGATTTTTTTAAATTAAAAAACCAAATAACAAAAACCAAATAACAATGGACAAAATTATTACAATTAATCTGGGCGGCTATGCCATTAAAATGGAAGAAGATGCTTACGAAGCGCTAAAACCATACATCCGCCAAATTGAAGAAACCTTTGCCAATACTGAAAATGGCAAGGAAATCATTAACGACATTGAAGCAAGGATAGCCGAAATGCTAATGGAACGCACCGAAGGTAAAGTGTCGGCCACCATTGCAGATGTGGAATTTGTGAAAAAAGCTATGGGTAATCCGGGTGAGTTTGAAGATTCAGAAAATAGGGATAGTGACCAAAGTGGAACAAAAGAAAAAACAAAGCAATCGTCTATTCCTCACGACACCGTCCGCAAACGTTTGTACCGAGACACTGATAACAAAGTCTTTGGCGGTGTATGTTCGGGTATTGCCAATTTTTTTAATATTGATCCGGTTATTGTCCGCTTAATTTGGGTGTTCCTGTTTTTTGTAATGGGCATCGGCTTTTTGCTTTATTTCATCATGTGGGTAATAGTTCCCGAAGCTATTACCACCGCCCAAAAATTGGAAATGCGGGGTGAAGCCCCAACGTTGGACAACATAATAAACCGGGTTAAGTCGGAAGCCGGAAAAGTAGAACAAAACCTGAAAGCCCAAAACTTTGGGCAAAAAATTGGGGATATTTTTAGTAACCTCTCGCCCATTTTTAAAATTATTTTTAAAGGAATTGCCTTATTTATTGGGTTCATAATTTTATTAATTTTATCGGGTACACTTATTGCCCTTATTACCAGCAATTCCAGTTTTGTTTTTAACCACAACGATGTTATTATTCATCATATCCCTAATTTTTTTGATGCCGGATGGGAGTTTTTAACTTTTAAAATTTTGGTTGGCCTATTTATATCCATTCCTTTATTCACGATACTTACCGGGCTTTTAAAATTTGGGTTTAGCACCCATGTTAATTACCAACCTATACGCAAGGTGTTGGGCTGGATTTGGGTAGCTACCATCCCAATGCTTATTTATTTCATATATCTTGGGGTGCAAAATTTCAGGAGTTACGAAACCATTACTTCCGAAAAAACAGAAGTGTTAACTGCACCACTTATTATAAAATCTAACTTTAACGACGACGATTATTTTATGGAGTGTATTGATGTAACCATTTCTCCATCCGATGATAGTTTAGTTCACATTACCACCACCCAATCGGCCAATGGAAAAAACTCAGCACAAGCCCGTGACCAGGCCGAAAAAAATGGAGCCACCTACACCTTTTCAGGAAATGAACTAACTTTAAAAACAGGGGATTACTATGCAAAAACAGGATTGTTCCGTGGGCAAAAGGTAGAATTCGACATTCAAATACCCAATGGGAAATCGTTTACGCTGGATAAATCTATCCAAAAAATGGGTGTGGATGTGGAAGGTCAAAATATTACATATTATGCTGATGAAACAAAGGAAAAGCCAAAGGCTTTACTGTTTCTTAATAGCAATTTGTTTTGCCCATCCTGTCCTGATTCTATTCCTTTGGGAAGTTCGGGCCTGCACAATTATTCTAATTTTACACGGATAGAAGCCAGAGGAAATGTGGAGGTGGAAATACGGAACGGGGCACCTTAC
>JBJXDS010000306.1:0-10922 GCA_046154525.1 Bacteroidia bacterium | reverse complement strand
CTTTGTTCTAAATCGTTTACCGTCATTTCAGGAGTTATCACTATTTCACAAGTATTATGCTGGGTACGGCATTCGCCCAATGTTTTATTGTGGGGTTTTATAAGTTTTTTAGCGGTTGCATCGCCCGACTTATGAGTTTTTGAAAAAAATTCAAGTTTTAGATACGGAAAAATTTTACTAAAATCTTTTTGCACCGCTAAAATCTTTCTTTGATCATTTATCACTATTTGCATCGCTACGTTATAAAATTATTAAGCAAAAGTACATTTGGAATAAAAAGAAAGGGATGAGCGAAGTCACAAGTAGTTATGATTATTATCAGTTTATAAAATTCAGAAGCATTTGATACCGGCGATATCGTAAAGTATTATTAATTAATTTTTCATTTTACCCAGTTTGTCATAGCTCAATATGGTAATCATTCCACCTGAACCTTCTATTAATTTTTCATCTTTAAAATCACCAAGCGTCCGGATAACGGTTTCGGTAGCAGTACCTACCATATTTGCTAGGTCTTCTCTCGACACGCTAATGCTAAATACATTCTCTCCATCTTTCTTATAGGTGTCCGAAAGTTTTACCAAGGCTTCCGCTACCCTTTTTCTTACCGAGTTATAGGCTAATTTTAAAAGTTGCTTTTCATTTTCACGCAGGTTATTGGATAGCATTTCTATAAACTTTTGTGAAACCGTGGAATTTTTATAAATCAAGGAAAAAAACTCATCTTTTGGAATCATATAAATTTCAGAATCTTCAAGTGTTGAAGCCGAATTGATATGTTTACTGTCCTGCAATAAATCTACATATCCAAAAAAATCACCTTCCTTGTGCAATTCGGTTATGAAATCCTTACCAAGTTCATTCGTTTGATAGATTTTTACCTTGCCTTTGTTTACAAAATAAATACCTTTAGGGTAGCTTCCTTCCGAATAAATATCTTCTTTCTTTTTATAAACTTTGGCTTCCCTTCCTTCCGATAGTTTTTTAAGGGCCCCTGAGTCGTGAGCTTCATTTATAAATTCATTAAGACCCTCCACATTTTTTGTAAACTCTTTTTTCAGTATTTCATTTTTTTTAAGTCTGCTTTCTATGGCATTCAGCAATTCTACATCATCAAAAGGCTTGGTAATGTAATCATCTGCACCCATTTCCATTCCTTTTCTAAAATCGCTTCGTTCAGCCTTGGCTGTTAAAAAAATGAAGGGGATACCCGATGTTTCTTCATTTTTTGATAACAAATGCAAAACACCATATCCATCTAAAACCGGCATCATTATATCACATATAATCAAATCAGGTTTTTCTTTTTGGGCTATTTCTACCCCTTCTTTACCATTTTTAGCCGTAAAAACATGGTATCGTGCCAATTCAAGTATTTCTGCAGTGTTTTCACGAACATCAATATTGTCTTCAATTAAAAGAATATTTTTCATTTCCGTAATATTAGGGTAAATGTTGTGCCCAGGTTTTCTTTACTTTTAAATTCGATGCTGCCATTCATTGCCTCTGCATACTTTGTTACTATATTCAATCCCAAACCAGTTCCCTGTATATGTGTGGCATTATGCCCTCTGAAAAACCGTTCAAACAAATGTTTTTGATCTTCTTTGGATATTCCTATGCCATTATCTTTAACCGAAATTTTAATAGAAGGTTCAGAAACTTCGGTTTTAATTTCAATTATTCCGCCCATGGGTGAAAATTTTATAGCGTTGGAAAGAAGGTTGAATAAAATATTTTTTAAAAGTTTTTTATCAAGATATGCAATTTCGTTGCCTTTATAGTTTTCGGTTATTATTTGTTCACTGGTCGTTAGCGACCTAATTTCGGAAGTAACATCTGCTATATACTTTTTTAAGTTTAATTCTTCAGGCATATTCTCTATTTTTCCCTCTTCCAGTTTGCTTACCGAAAGGAAATCATTTAAAATGTCCGTTAGATTTTGAATAGACCTTTTGATTTTTCCAACATGTTTATCCTGACTTTCCTTATTGTTTTGTTCACCATATTTGGTAACCAATGATAGTGACGAAAGCATAGTGGTAAGCGGGGTTCTGAACTCATGTGATGCCATAGACACAAAACGCGATTTCAGGCTATTCAATTCCTTCTCCTTTACAAGGGCTTGATTTAATTCTTTCTTTGTTTTTTCAAGTTCTTCTACAGCTTCTTCTAAAATAAGTGTACGGTTTCTTACCTGCTTTTCAAGTTCGGTGGAATAGTTTTTGAGGTTTTCTTCGGCTTGCTTACGCAATGTAATATCAATAATAAATGCAATTACAAATTTTCCCTTTGGCGAATCGTAAGGGCTTAAGCTTATTTCAACAGGAAATTCAGTTCCATCTTTACGCAAACCGCACAGTTCCAAACCAGCCCCCATGGATCTGGCATGTGGGTGTTGGTTGAATTTTTCGCGATAGTTGGTATGTTTTCCCGATATTTTTTGGGGTACAAGTATTTCAATTTTTTTTCCTTTAAGCTCCCCTTTATTATACCCAAAAAGTCTCTCACAGCTTGGGTTTGCACGGGTTATTTCGCCACGATCGTTTACCGTAAGAATTCCTTCAGTGGCGTATAAAAATAGGGCTTCTATGCCTTCTTTACTTTCCATATTGCTTGCTGCAATTATATTCATGGCGAATTTACTGTTTTTGCTAACTGCAAAAGTAAAAACATGAATTTTGGATAAATATGACGAAAGTCATAGGGGGTGTATTTGTGGAGAGATTTTCAAAAGTAAGATTCAACCAAAATCTAAGGAAGAAAATTATACATGTTATTTATGAGGCAGTTAAGAATTAGATTTTCTTATAATCCATAATCCCCCAAAAGTCAATATTCCGTTCACCGCCAAATTTAAAAATCCCAACTGAAAACCACCCGTTATTGGTGGAAGATACATATCAATAAAATAAGTTAGGATGGGGGCAATAACACAAATCTGAATAACCCCTTTTTCATTAATTTTAATTTTTGTAAAAATCCCAAAAGCAAACAATCCAAGCAATGGCCCATAGGTGTATCCGGCAACCGTAAGAATAGTAGTAATAATTGCCCCGCTGTTCAATTCACGAATGAGCAACATGCTTATTAAAATAGCTACAGCAAACAGAACGTGGGTAAGCTGACGAATTCGCTTGTTTTTTTTCGATTCAATATCTTCGGGGTTAAACCTTAAAAAATCTATACAAAAGCTGGTGGTAAGAGTGGTAAGTACCGAATCGGCACTGCTAAAGGTGGCGGCTGTAAGCCCTACAATAAAAATTAATCCTGCGATATTGCCCAAATGATTAAAGGCCATCATAGGAAACACTCCATCGGTGGCTACCTTACCGTCTGGTTTCAGGGGCAGTTCTATTCCTTTTTGAACAGCAAAAACATAGAGCAAAACCCCCAGGCTAAGAAAAAAGAAATTGATAAATATTAGGGTGCTGTTGTAGGATAAAATGTTTTTCCGGGCCTCTTTTATATTTTTACAACTCAGGTTTTTTTGCATCATGTTTTGATCCATACCTGTCATGGTAACTGCTACCAAAATTCCTCCAATGATCATTTTAAAAAAATTATTTTTAGGCAACCAATCCCAGACAAAAACCTGGTTAAAATTGTTTTCTACTACTATTTGCCGGGCCGTATCCCAATTTATGTAATAATAAAGATTGAAAAGGGTTAGGCCTAAGGCCGTTAATAAAAACATGGATTGCAGGGCATCGGTCCAAACCAAAGATTTAATACCGCCGCGATAGGTATAAATTAATATGAGTCCGGTAATAATGATAACCGAAACCGGAAACGGGATACCGAAAGGTTGAAAAAGATAGGTTTGCAAAACCCCTGCCGAAAGATATAACCGGGCTGCTGCCCCCAACGTGCGGCTGAGTAAAAAATAAAAAGACCCTGTTTTTTGCGCAGTAGTGCCAAACCGCTGACCAAGGTAACTATAAATAGAGGTAAGGTTGAGCCTGTAATACAATGGCAACAAAACATACGCTGTTATAAAATTACCGATGACATAGCCAAACACCACCTGCATATAACTGAATTTTTCACCAAACACATTGCCGGGAACCGAAATAAACGTAACCCCGCTTAGGCTGTCGCTTATCATACCCAAAGCTACCAACCACCATATTGATTTTTTATTTCCAATATAATAGGAACCCGAATCGGCATTGCGCGAGGTGTACCACGAAATACCAAGCAACATTAAAAAATAAAGGCCGATAACGAGCAGAATGAGTTCAGGCTTCATGGCTGCGAACATACAAAGGAATATATGATTTGAAGATTAGGGGATTTGAAAATTTCTCAACATCCTAACATCTTAATTTCCTAACATCTTAAATTCGTGGCCATGAATCTTGATGTAGCAGCATTAATTATTGGGATGGCCAGTGGTGGAATTTTAGCATGGATTATAAGTTCTATGCTTAATAAAAATGCCGATAACCAGAGGCAAATGGAACTGGCTTTGGAATCGGAAAAACTGAGGGCTGCCAATGACAGTCTTTATAAAACCCAGGAAGTTTTAATTGAAAAAACTAAGGAACTTAATCAAATAGCTGATGAAGCCAGCGGACACAAGGCGAGGCTCGACAGTGCTATTGAAACTTTCAGGAAACAGGAAAGTGAGGCCAATGATTTAAAAAAGGAATTGACTGAAAAGCACAATTTAATTACTGAACATTATGGTAAAATTCAAGAATTAAAATCTCAAAACGACGGATTGAATGATAAATTAAAAACTTTACGACAAGAAATAGACGAAACTAGAAAAACCTTTGAAACTGAATTTAAAAATATGGCCCAAACCATATTGGATGAAAAAACCCAAAAATTTACGGAGTTAAACAAAACCAATATGGACAGTATACTTAAGCCGCTATCCGAAAATATTGAAAATTTTAAAAAGAAGGTGGAAGAAACCTACGACAAGGAAAGTAAAGAACGATTTTCATTGGGTGAAAAGGTAAAAGATCTGGTAACTTTAAATGAAAAAATAAGTAAAGAAGCTAATGATTTAACCAAAGCCCTGAAAGGCGACAGCAAAAAACAAGGCAACTGGGGTGAGGTAATTTTAGAACGTATATTAGAAAAATCAGGATTGGAAAAGGGCCGGGAATATTCAACCCAGGAATCGTACCGTGATGAGCATGGAAATATTTTTAGACCTGATGTGGTTTTAACTTACCCCGATGACCGAAAGGTGGTGATTGATTCAAAGGTTTCATTAGTAGCCTATGAAAAATATGCCAGCTCAGAGGATGTGGATGAACAAAAAATATTTTTAAAAGAACATATCCGCTCCTTACGAAATCATATTGATGCATTGAGTTTAAAAAAATACGATGAACTGGTGAAAAGTTTGGATTTCACCATGATGTTTATCCCTATTGAACCAGCGTATTTGGAGGCGGTGAGGGATGATGAGGACCTTTGGCATTATGCTTACAACAAACGAATTTTATTAATAAGTCCCACCCATTTGGTAAGTGCTATTAAAATGATAGCCGATCTTTGGAAACGTGAATTTCAAAATCGTAATGCCGAGGAAATAGCCAAGCGGGGTGGCCTATTATATGACAAGTTTGTAGGATTTGTAGAAAATCTGGAAAAAGTTGGAAAGAATATAGGACAGGCAGGCAAAGCCTATGACGAAGCATTTAGCCAACTAAAAGAAGGCAGAGGAAACCTGTTAAATCAGGCTGAAAGTTTGAGAAAATTGGGGATTAAAAATACCAAGGATATATCAACAAGCGTATTCAAAGATATGCCAACCGAAGAAGCCGAAGAGTAATAGATACTTTATAAAAATAAACCTCAATTATAAGAATGAACCGAACAATTCGTAAAAGTAAGAAGTTTACTATAAAGTAATATTAAAAGGAATGACCAATACTAAGCCACAAAAAGAACCACTTTTTAACAGCTACCAAATTTTTATGATAGCTATTTTATCCATTATCCAGTTTACGGTGGTGTTGGATTTTATGGTATTGTCACCTTTGGGCGAACAGCTAATGGCGGAGCTAAAAATAAGTCCTGCCCAGTTTTCAAGAGTGGTTTCAGCTTACGCCATATTTGCGGGAATATCAGGGTTATTAACAGCGGGGTTTGCTGATAAATTTGATAGGAAGAAACTTCTACTCTTTTTTTATACAGGTTTTGTTTTTGGAACATTTTTATGCGCCATTGCCCCCAATTACAATTTTTTATTAATGGCCCGCATTGTTACAGGAATATTTGGAGGAGTAATTGGTTCCATCGGGTTTGCCATTGTGGCCGACCTGTTTAAAGCCGAGGTTCGCGGTAGGGTAATGGGTTTTACCCAAATGGCTTTTGCTGCCAGTCAGATATTGGGATTACCCATTGGTTTATTGTTAGCCGCCAATTTTGGTTGGCACGCCCCATTCTCCATGATTGTAGGTTTCACTATTTTGGTGGGGATAGCGGTGGTGATTTATATGAAACCCATCGATGAACATTTAAAAATTAAAAACGACCGCAGTGCGTTTATCCATCTGTATAAAACCCTTACCCACAAATCCTATTTGCGGGCTTTTTTGGCTACAACGCTTTTAGCCACAGGCGGTTTTATGCTGATGCCTTTCGGCAGCGATTTTTGCGTTCATAATTTGGGAATTAAGCGTATCGACCTTTGGAAATTGTATGGAGTTACAGGTATTTCATCCATTATTTTTGGTCCCTTGATTGGTAAATTGAGCGACAGGATTGGAAGGTTTAAAATGTTTTTGATAGGCACAATAATTAGTGGCACAATGGTAGCAATCTATACACCTCTTGGTATCACACCACTATGGCTGGTAATGGTTCTTAACATTGTTTTATTTGCCGGAATTACCTCCCGTATGATTTCTTCTTCAGCCCTTATGACCTCTATCCCGGAGCTTAAAGACCGAGGGGCATTTATGAGTATTAATTCATCAGTATCTATGATTTCTGGTGGATTTGCAGCTTTCCTTGCAGGGATAATAGTGGTGAGAAGTGAAAACGGTTCGCTAATGCATTACGAAAGACTAGGGTATGTGGTAATGGTATCCATGGTAATTGCCCTTGTTCTAATTTACATTGTGGACAGGCATGTGAAAAAGCAACTTGAATTAAAGAATGCTGTATCTCTTTAAACTTTATTGACCCTTACTTTTTAACTATTTTATAATAAAATAAGTTTCCACTACTCCTTATTTTAAGAAAATAAACACCAGAAGGAAACAAGGTTAAGTCTAAATTTATTTTATTAGAACATATAGATTTGAAATTAAAGGGGAGTTCTTTTCCGGTATAATCAAATAGAGTAAATAAACAGTCTTTAGTTGGATATGCCGAAATTAGAAAGAGATGGTCTGTTATTGGATTTGGGTATAGATTGAAACAGGTATTTGAAGCCTTTTTTACATTATTGATACAGATTTTTTCTGTGACTTTTAAATTCCAATTGTAAGAACAATTTAGTGAATCGAAACCACTTATCTCATATAACCCTTCTCCTTTTATCTCCACCGAATCTTTAAAAGTAATGCCGTTTACTTTAACATCATATAAAGTTTTTGGCAAATCATAATGGATGCGGCTTCCTTCACAAATAATGGTATCGGCAGGTATATTCCATACCGGTTTTATAGGCAACCATACCAGGATAGAATCTTGATATTCGCAAGAATTATTTAAGGCAATAAATTTATAAATCCCAGGCTTATTAACTGTTTTATTTGCCCCCACAATACCGTCATACCACTGATAATTATACTTTTGATTAAGTTGCACAGTGGTTGGCTTTCCGTTGCAAATGATAAAAGAATCGCTGTGCTGATATGGTTTGGAAAATATTTTTGGTGTAATTTTTAAACTTTGAATACACTTATTCGAGTCAACAAATCGATAATATCCGGAATCATATTTAGTAAAAAAATGAAAGGAGTTTGAAATTTCTTTTTCATTTAAGTACCATGTCATACAATGTATAGGTTTGAAATACCGATGAAAAGCGTAATCGCAAAATTGGGGTTGAGTTTCAAGGTTAAATTTTTCGGTAATATAATTTTCTACTTTGGCTGAATCTCTATACAGACAAGAAGCAGAATCTATCGCAGTTATTCGGACTAATCCATTTTTTACAACTAATGAATCTGTGTTTAAAGTTGAATCATTATTCCATTGGTAACGGGAAAACAGTCTTTTAGTTTTCAGTGTAACAAAGGTTTCAGGGCAGGTGCGATAATTGGAATCCAAAATATTGGAAGGTAACGATTGGCCTACTGTAATGGTATCAGAGGCTTGGCAACCTGATTGAGAAACTATATCAACAGTATAAATTCCATCTTTCTTTATTATTATATAATCAGTTTTAGAGATAAATGAATTATAACGTTTCCAAACAAATGAGTGGGATGGATAATTCAATACCGTTTTAAATGAATCACCCGGACATAAATGAATATAAGGGTCCAGATTTGGATTTTTAACCGAGTCCAAATTTAGATAATATAACTGTGTATCGGCTTTGCAAATTTTTAATTTATCCTGAATTATCAGTTCAAAAATTTCACTTTGAGTTGGCTTAATTGCAGGCCAGGCTTTGGTACTTGATATTTTACTGGATTTTCCTTTCCATAAGTAGGTATATCCTGCAATTGTATCTATTTTTGGAGTAAATTTCTCTCCATTGCAAAGGTGTACAGTACCCCCAACGCGTTTGGTAGCAAAAATTGGTAATTTATAAAAGGTGAGCAGTCCAACACCGTTTCTATTAGTTACCCATGGTTGAATCGCTGCTTTTCCATCATAACTTAATCCCTCAATTTTGCAAACTTTTCCCGAAAGGGTCAGCACAATTTTATTATTTATAATACTTCCTCCGGAAATTGTTACACCCGGATTTCCTTCCAATTGAAACAACTGATAAAAATTAGCATCAGCCTTTAAATTTTGGATATTTTGATTTAACTCAAGGGTTATTTGGGTATAATCTGATTTTGAAAAGTAAGCATATACAGGGTTAAGGGGATATACATCGCTCTTATTTTTCTTGGTATAGAAATCAGCCATCAAACAATTTGCTGCTTCAAAACCCAACGATTCATAACCGTTTTTTAAGGCAAAATGACACCCATCATGCCCATTAAAGCCATTCATGGTAAGCGTTCGGGTTATGGGCAAAGTAAATTCAAATTGCCGTTGTGCTTCCCGCAATGGCAGACTTGGTGAACCGCAACCTCCCCGTACCTGAACAACATATACTTTTTCCAAACCGGGAAAATCTGAGCGCCAATCGCGGTGCATTATTTTAAAAAGCGAGTCGTGCAATTTCACTGCGGCACCGTCACTCTCTCCTTGATAATAATACATGAACCTTGCTTTTTTGCTTACTTCAGCTTTGGTAGCCCTGTATAAATGCCGGCCATAGCTTGTATTTAAATCCAAAGGATTACTATTGTTTTTTTTATGGTAGGTAATTGGAGTGCCGCCAACAGCATTATTAATTATACCTATTGGTATCTTGATCGAATCCATTATTTGTCTCGCCAGTATCAATCCCCATTGCCCTACAGTGCCTTGTCCATAGTAGCCATCTCCATTGGCCACATACCAGTTGGTATCAGCAGCCACAGCACTTGCAGCCGCTGTGGCTGTGCCAAACGAACGGATAAATGAATCCCTATATTTGGTATTGGCCAATCCATTATACGTATTAGCAACAGCGTTGCTTTGCCCGGTAATTAGTATGATATCGCCAAAGGCCACTGATTTAACTTCTTTTACAAGGGTGGAGTTTAAATAAATCTGAAAATCATAATTTAGTAAACCGGCTATCTGGTTCAATTGCAAATCAAAATAGGCTGAAGAGCCTTTAAAATAAAGATTCATAATCGATTTGCCTTTTAAATTACCCTTGAGATACGAACGAATTTCAATGAATGAATAGGAAGGATCGGTAACTATTCCTGATATTCTAAATGTTCCGATATTGGAAGCTGCATTTCTTGGAACAATGGCAAAATCTTTGGGAATTCTTTCAAAATTAATCTGTGCCTCCGTTTGAAGAAAGAACAGAAGAAACAGGTTTAGAAAAGGAAATTTTCCAATCACTTTATTTCTTGAATTATGAAGCATTCGGAAACAAATATAAGAATTGTTTAGACTTTGAGAGTTTTATATTGGCTGGTATTGTTATCGATCAATGTCACTAAGAGATAAAAAGCAAACATAATTTTTTATTGAACCCACCATTACATTATATTGTTTAAAGACATCTAAAAGAAACAGTAAAGCCTAAGTGAGTAAATTTTGGTGGTAAATTATAAACTTTATTTCACTCCCTTTTCAAAACAAAAACTGTTTTCTACCCCGGCATATTGGCCGTAGTTTGGTATAATTTTATAACCAAATTTTTTGTAAAGTTTTACAGCTTCGGTTTGTTTTTTTCCGGTTTCCAACACACATTTTTTGTAACCCAATTCAGCGGCCCAAAGTTCCAATTCAGTCAAAACCAGGGTGGCTATTCCCTGTCCCCGGCTTTCGGGCAGGGTATACATGCGTTTTACTTCCATCGTATCGGACAGGTATTCTTTTATGGCGCCACAAGCTATAGCCTGATTATTTTGGTAAGCCACCACCACATGTTTTATGGTATCCACTTTATTGTATTGGGCATAAAAAGCATGGTCTTTTCCATCTTTTTCAGCCAAATATGCGTCAAGGTATTTTATGAGTTCTTTAAAATCCGGATTGCTGGAGTTGGTCCTTATAATTTTTAACATTTTTACTTATTACTTAGGTTTAATCGGTATCCAAATTTCTTCTTCCGAATCAGGGTGGTTGTTTTTGTATTTCTCACCCAATATTTCAAAATGTGGTCTGTTGTCTAAATTATATTCTGAGTTAGGTATCCACGTTCCATAGAT